>JABDAP010000001.1 GCA_013289065.1 Bacteroidota bacterium
TGGTGATAAAAGGATTGGTGAAAGAAGTGTGGTTGCCAACCAAAAAACTTTTCCAGGCAAAATGATCATCCAGTTTTACTTCGTGATGCACTGCGCCGAAAAGAGTTTTATTATAGATGGCCGCATGTTGCTCAACAGAACCGGGTATCGCACCTGCCGTTGGCCTTGCTGATTTTGGATTCAGCTGCATTTGCGCCAGTGTGAGCCCGCCGGGTGTTTGATAATATAGATCAGTATAAAAAACAAGAAACTGTATCTGCTGATTTTTTATACGTAGAGAGCTTTGCCATTTGATAACATCTTTTCTTGTTGCCGATTGTACCCGGTAACCATCCGACTGGCTATGGCTCTGTTGTAAGGATGATGCAAAATTCTTTTCAGCATATTGCCAGCCCGCCTGTTGCTGAAACAAACCAAATGAACCGCCTGATAAACCGGAAGAAAAATGGTTGACAGGTTTATCAGAAAAATTAAGATCAGAACGTAACAGAACTGCGCCGCCGGTATTTGCGCCATACACACTGGCAGCAGGGCCTTTGATGATCTCTGCGCCGGTAAGCTCACTCATGTCTATTAAGTTGATGTATGTGTTACCGCCTGCATCTGTTAACGGAATATCGTTCCAGTAAACTTTTACATTGCGCACGCCAAACGGAGAACGCAGCAAACTTCCGCGAACAGACAGGCGGTAACTGGCCGGAGATCTTTCTTCCATACGAACACCTGGAACAGTATTGAATACGGGAACCATGGAAGCATCCGAATACCTGTTCATTTCTTTTTCACTGATGATGGCAACGGCTGCAGGAACTGCTTTCCATTGAAGATTCGATTGAAAAGCATTTACAGTTACTCCCTGCAAAACGGTATCGCTGTTAAAACGATTTTGTATGCTGTCCTGCTTTTGAGAAAACAATAACACCGGAAACACATACACACTGATGCAAAAAAATAAGTATTTCATCGATAAAATAAAATTCAAGTTACTCAGAAAATAAATGAGTTTTCCTTTTGACCCCTGCCCCTGAAGGAGTTCTTTAATTCCCTTTTAGAACAGGGGGTGTAAAATAAATCCTTATGTGCCCTTTTTCTTATTCTATGTAACTATGTGTTTCAAAAAAACATACAAATAAAAATTCTTTTCATTGTGAAAAGCGAAGAAAAGTTTTTCTTTTTGGCCCCTGCCCCTAAGGGATTCTTTGATTCCCCTTCAGGGGCAGGGGTGGAAAAGGAAAACCCGAAACAACTGCTCCGGGTTTTGTTATAATTAAGTAGACATTTATTTTTTCAGGTACATCACTTCTTTCACCAGCTTTACTGTTCTTGCAACATCAGGGATAGCAAGCGCAGCAAGGTTTGGCGCATAGTGCATTGGCGCATCGGCGCTGGTTATGCGGCGGATGGGTGCATCTAAATAATCAAACCCTTCTTTCTGTATACGGTAACTGATCTCTGATGATACTGATGCAAAAGGCCACTGCTCTTCAACAATTACCAGGCGGTTTGTTTTCTTTACACTTTCCAGGATCGTCATCCAGTCGAGCGGGCGTATGGTTCTCAGGTCGATCACTTCGGCGCTCACGCCTTCTTTCTCCAGTTCAGCAGCCGCACCCAGCGCTACTTTCATCATTTTATTAAATGATACGATGGTTACATCGCGGCCCTGTTTTTTGATATCGGCTTTTCCAAGCGGGATATAGTATTCTTCTTCCGGCACATCACTCTTATCTCCATACATCACTTCACTTTCCATAAAGATCACCGGATCTTCTTCATAACGGATGGCCTGTTTCAATAAACCCTTTGCATCATACCCATTTGATGGCGATACTACTTTGATACCGGGGATATTGGCATAATAACTTTCAAAAGCAGTTGAGTGTTGTGCACCCAGTTGTCCCGCACTTCCATTACCACCTCGAAAAACGATCGGGCAATTGATCTGTCCGCCGCTCATCGCCAGCATTTTTGATGCGGTATTAAGTATCTGGTCAAGCGCAAGAACAGCAAAGTTCCATGTCATGTATTCCACTATCGGGCGCAATCCGTTCTGTGCGGCGCCAACAGCTACCGCGGTAAAGCCGAGTTCAGAGATCGGCGTATCGATCACCCTTTTATCGCCAAATTCAGCCAGCATGCCCTGGCTCACTTTGTAAGCGCCATTGTATTCGGCCACTTCTTCACCCATCAGGAATACCTTTTCATCTCTTCTCATTTCCTCATTCATGGCTTCACGCAAAGCCTCTCTGAAAGCAATAGAACGCATAGATCAGTTTATTAAATGAGGAGCAAAAATAGAAGATTATCAAGTACAAAACCAAAAAAGCTGAATGCGCAAGCTTAAAGCTCAAAGCTGAATGCATAATGGTTAATGCCTGCAAAAAGAAAACCCGTTCTTTTGAAGAACGGGTTCTTTGATACATAATGTAAGATCCATTAAAATACATTCCAGCCGTAGCTAACATAATACAGCCCGCCGATCTGCGCACTGCCCCATCCTGTGCGGTAGTATTTATTAAATATGTTGGTACCGCCCACTTTAATAAGCGATCTTGTTTTAGGCAGTTTGTAACTTACCATTGCATCAACTGTTCTTGTATATGGCAACTGGCCCACGCCGAATGTACCTTCGTATTTGAATGTATTTGTCCACCTGTAAACGATACTGAAGCCATACCTGTTATCCGTACCAAAACCGGTATTGTTGAATGCCATGTTCACGCGGTATTTTGGTGTATTGAAATAAGAAACAAATGTTGAAGAAGCAACATCACCAATTACATCTGAATAAAGGTTACCGCTTACCGAGAAATTCTTAGGCATCAGGTATTCTACCGAAGCGCCCCATCCATTTGTTTTTACATCCTGTGTTTCGTTTACAGAAACCTGGTAAATATTACGTGTGAGGCTGGCGATACCCGGTGTAAAATTCGGGTTAAGGCCGATAAGCCCTGCAGGTGAGCCGTTGTTGGATTGTATCACATTCACACTACCCAGGAAGTCTTTATATTTTGCCCAATAAGCGTATACATCGATCAGGAGCACTTTGTTTATAAGGCCCTTATACCCTACTTCAAAAGAAGTGCTTGATTCAGGTTTGAATTCGCCAAACTGCTGCTGTTGCAATAGTGCAGGATTAGGCGCACCTGCTGCGGCACTTGCCCCAAAAGCTACTACGCTGGCTTGTGTATAAACAGGGTTGGTACTGAATTTAAAATAATCACGCAATTGCGGAACACCACCGAGTAAACGGCCGGCAGCAGTATTCAGGTTGATCCACTGGTTTTGTGTGGTTGGGAAACGATAAGCAGACTGGTAAGAAAAACGCAGGTTATGATCCTGTGCCACCTTAACTGTTGCAGAGAACCTTGGTGTGAAGCGGCCCGCAAAATTGCTGTTCTTATCATAACGGCCGGAAGCAGTAAGCTTCAGTACATCATTCAGTAATTTTTGTGATAACTGTGCGTAAGCGCCCACTTCATCAATTTTGATCACACCGGCTGTATCGGCAAACAGGGTTCCCTGTGAATTAAGCAAATATCTTTTGGTGCTTGCACCGATCAGGAAATCTGTTCCTGATTTTGCAAGGCCAAGGTCTTCAGTAAGGTTATATTGCCCTTCAAATACATTCAACCTTGTTCTGTCCAGAAACAAACCGCCACCCTGCGAGATCGGTGTGCCGGCAACCTGCTGGAATAAAGGAGTGTTGCCGATAAAACCTGTTGGCCTGCCCACATCAGCAACTGCTCTTGCCGCAATATGTGCATTCGGGATCGAATTGCCGCCTGCTGCTGCAGTTACAAATGCCTGTACATATTGAACATACCAGTCTGTCGGTTGCGGGTTGGGTACGCCACCAACGGTAGTGATCGAAGTTTTCCATCTTTCATTAAAAATACGGGTAGCAGTAGTGGCTGCAAAAGTATTGCCCGAATTTTCATGGGTTGTATAAGCCCTTACAAACCAGTTCTTGCTTTTGATCTCCAGTTTATACTGGCCCATCTTCAATCCTTTCAATGAATAACGGTCGATACCCGTGTACACCGCATCGCCTGTTCCCCAGTTTGCAAGAAAGGATGCTTCTGTTCTGTCAGATAATTTATAGTATGCACCACCAGTTAATTTTACATTCAGCGTAGTTGGATTGATCACATCTTTTTCAGCATAACCCGTACGCGATACATTTACCGGGCCTGATGAAAGCTGGTCTATCAATGGGCCAACGGCAGAAGGAAATGCTGCTTTCAATGCTTTCATAATAGGTGAGATATCAACAGAGGTTTCATCCCCATACACATTCACGCCATCATAATTCGGATCTGTTTCCCTGTAATTTGCCGAAGAAAGAACCTGTCCGTTCGGAGAGCCGGTTGTACGCGAATAATCATCTGTTTGGTTGGCTACCCAGTCTGTAGACTGTACAAACTGTGCACCGATCTTGAAAGCAAATTTGTCGGATACTTTTTGTCCCCAACGAAGGCTCCAGTCATTATAAGAAGAAATACCGCGCTGGTAATGGTCAATATCTTTTACGCCCTGTTTGACCTCGAAACTAAGCCCCTGGTATTTAAAAGGGTTTTTAGTGGTGATCAGCACAGTACCATTCATACCACCTGAACCATAAAGCGCAGAAGATGCGCCCGGCAGGAGTTCCACATTATCAACATCAAGCTGTGTTGGCCCGATGATGCTTCCCACGGCGAAATTAAGGCCGGGAGCCTGGTTATCCATACCGTCCACGAGTTGATTAAGACGGGTGTTGCCACTCACATTAAAACCGCGCGTACCCACACTGCGGAAGGTTAAGCTTGCCGATACAACATCCACACCTTTCAGGTTGGTGATCATATCATAATAATTGGTAGTAGGTGAGTTACGGATAGCATTGCTGTTGAATCTTTCAATAGAAACCGGCGACTCGAGTATCCTTTCAGGAACCCTTGATGCAGCAACCACTACGTCGTTACCTAAAGTAAAAGAGGCATCGATGTCAACATCAAAAACCTGGTTATTATCTTTTACGGTAACTTCTTTATTTGCATAGCCAACGGAAGAGAACACAAGCGTAAAAGGAAGTTTTTGCACTGTGGTAAAGCGGAAATTACCCTTATCATCGGTAAATGTTCCTGCTGCAGCACCTTTTACAGTAACAGATACAGCTGAAATAGCTTCTTTCGATTGGCTGTTCTTTACGCTACCGGAGACAGTGGTTGATTGCTGGGCCGAAGCAGTAATGCACATAATAGCAGTTACTGCCAGCAACCCATAACGGGTGATTAGTCTTCTCATTTTAGCAAGTTTTAATTGAATTGGTACTACAAAATAGCATTTGTTGGTTTGGTATTAAAATTTAATTTGTTCACAAATAACGCTGCTTTGTTAAGAAAAATTATATCTGCTAACCCTTATTTATCAATGACCTATCTATTTTTGGGGCATGTCATCCTTTCAATTTCCTTCGCTCACTAATGTTTACCATGGTAAAGTAAGAGATGTTTACAGCATTCAAAGCAATTGGCTGGTGATGATCGCCAGCAACCGGATCTCTGCTTTCGACGTGATCCTTCCGCGGCAGATCCCGTATAAAGGGCAGGTGCTGAACCAGATCGCCGCATATATGCTGAAAGCCACGCGCGATATTTGTCCCAACTGGCTTGTTGATACCCCTGCACCAAATGTGTCCATCGGAAAACGTTGTGAGCCTTTTAAAATAGAAATGGTGGTAAGAGGAAATGTAGTTGGCCATGCATGGCGCACTTACAGCAGCGGCAAGAGAGAATTGTGTGGCGTTACCATGGCAGAAGGGTTGAAGGAAAATGATTTTTTCCCATCGCCTATCATCACACCATCAACCAAAGCAGCGGAAGGGCATGATGAAGATATTTCGAAAGAAGATATTATTGCGAAAGGGCTGGCAACAGAAACGGACTGGAAAATATTAGAAGACTACACATTGAAATTGTTTGCCCGCGGAAAAGAGATCGCGGCAAAACAGGGCTTGATACTTGCCGATACAAAATATGAGTTTGGAAAGATCGGCGACACTATTTACCTGATGGATGAAGTGCATACGCCTGATTCATCAAGGTATTTTTATGCGGATGGATTTGAAGAAAGACAGGCAACCGGCGAAAAGCAAAAACAGTTAAGCAAAGAGTTCGTACGTGAATGGCTGATCGCTAATAATTTTATGGGCAAAGAAGGACAAACAGTTCCCACGATGAGCGATGAATGGATCGATACGATCAGCAAAAGATATATTGAGTTGTTTGAAAAAGTAACGGGCAGTTCTTTTATTCCCGAAACTTTGGATGATAAAGTGATCGAAGAAAGAGTAAACAATGCGTTGGTTAGATTAGGTGCTGTTGAATGATGAATGTTGAATGTTGAATGGGATTATCTTCAAATTCATCATTCATAATTCAACATTCATCATTTTTTCATTTAAACGTGTAGCTCAGGTTAATTCCCCCGTATAAAGACGATTTCGGGCCGGGTGTAAAATATCTCGGCAATACATTTCCAACCTGCACAAGATTGATCACCACAAACTGCGCGTAACGTGCATTGAAAATATTATTGTTCCCGCCAAATATATCAAGGCTGAAATGTGATGTGCCTGCCTTTCCGAAATTCATGCGGTAACCGGCTTTTATATTTACAAGGTTATATGAATCTGCAAACACCGTATTGTCTAATGTGATCGGCATTTTATCTGTGAACAGGTCGGTTAGATTTGCGTAGAACCCGTTGCCTGCTTCAATATCAAGGCCGGTGTTCAGAATATTTCTTGCAAGGCCGCTTACACGCAGGTTTGAATAATTTTTGGTGGCTGTATTATTATTGTTATCACTTTTCAGGTCAGAATTTTTGCTGCCGTTATACGTGTACGAAAGAAACGGCCTGATCAGTTGAATAAGCCCTTTTTCTTTTGGGATCCATGCATAATTCGCCGCCAGCTCTGCACCGGTAAAGTTTACGGTACCTGCATTTACAAATGCGGTGTATGCGGGTTGTCCGCCTGTAGACGGGAAGTTTTGTGTAACGATCTTATCCGTTACATCCATATTAAAGAATGCAAAATTCACATACATCGTTTCTTTAAAAAAACTGGCTTTGGTTCCTACTTCAAATGTGTTGCTGATCTCCGGTTTGATATCGTTATTTACTTTATCCGTTTGTGAAATGACGAACTGGTTGGTACCCGGTTGCGCATATCCCATACTGTAATTGGAATATACAGATACGTTCTTACTTACCAGGTGATTCACTACCCACCGTGGCGTGATCAATGGTTTAAATACTTTAAAACCGGATTGATTTATATAACCTCCACCAGTTGCACGCAGATCTTCATTATCATACGTAATAAAATTTGCGCTGCCGCTGAAAACCATCAGCGTATTCTTATCTATGTTCAGTTCAAGCATGCCGAATGCGTTCCACTGCATGGGTTTTATTTCCTGGTCGGTGCGCAATGTACCCAGCGCGCCGTTGTTGAGATTATATGTTTGCTGATAGATGATATTTTTATTTCCTTCCATTCCCAATGTGATCCTTGATGTAACCGTTTTGCCTAATCTTGGCGTATAGATAAATGCAGTGCGGAAACCAAAACTCGTTTTATTTGTTTTGGTAAGAACGGCCGCAACGGATTGCCCTATTTCCTGCGTGCCCACAAAAAATGTGGTCTTGTTGCTGAATAATTTTGTGAACGCATATTCATGTGTTACACCCATGCGAACGCTTTCAAGTGCACTGTGCGAATTATTTTTTACATAGTTGGTATCTGCACTTGCCGGAGAATAGATCAAACCGAGACTGTCTACCTGCCCGGATAACTGGTCATCCGATTTTGTGTAGTATGCATAAAAACTGATCGTGGTCTTTGGGTTACTGTAGAAAAAAGCATTCAGGTTCCAGAAATCTTTTTTTGATTTGCTGTTCTCACGATAACCATCTGTTACCTGCTGGCCGTAATTAAATAAAATATTCGTCTTATCATTTCCTACGCCGGTAGAAGAAGTTGTTCTGCGCAAATTATTTGAGCCTGCTAAAAAATCCTGTTTCAGGCTAACGCCTTCCGCCGCTTTTTCCGATAAAAAACTTACCACGCCGCCAATACCGCTGCCATATACACTCGATACCGGCCCGCGGAAAACCTCTACTCGTCCGAGTGTAGCAAAGTCAATGTCATCAAGGTTTGTGGTGCCATCGGCATCAGTTAAAGGAATATCGTTATAGTATGCTTTGTAACCGATGCCGTTATTATTATTCTGGTTACCGTAACCGCGGAGAATAATTCTTGCACCGGTGTTGATATTACGGAACTCCATCCGTGCGCCGGGTAATAAATTAAAACTCTGCTGTAACTCTATCTCATCATTTCTTTCCAGATCCTTCTTAACAAGGGTTGCAATGGAACCGGGTGTGCGCAGTAAACTTTTTCCGTTATACAAACCCCTCACCTGTATATTATTGGTTTCGAAGTTTATTGCATCGAGGAAAACAATATACTGTATGGGCGAGTTTCTTACCACCACGCTTTTTGATCCATAGCCTTTGGCTGTTACGGTAAGATCTGCGGTGATGCCTCTTCTTAATACCAGTTGCAGTTCGCCATTTTCATCGGCGTACATAGAATCTTTATTATTAACGATCACCAATGCACCGGGAATAGGTTGGGCGAGATAGAGGTCTTTCACCACACATTTCACACTGGGTGGTTGCACGGCAGGCGCCTGGGCCGATGCCTGTAAAACAAAAATGTTACTCAATAATATTATGCCTGCTAATTTCTTCATCAATATATCCTTGTTTCTTGGGTGAAAATACGGAAACGCTCTGTGCATGGTTGTTTCATCGGTTAACAGGCGATATCCGCGGGCGAAGCCTGGTCTTGCTTTTATTAAATATCTTCTGGCCGTTATCAACTCCCTTCCTTATCTGTTTCTGTCTTTCAACAGGCAGATGGATCGTGTCTTTACATTCTGCACTGCAACAATCATCAAATGCTGCGGCACATTCTTTACACTGAATAAATAAAAGATGACAACCATCGTTTTTACAATTGGTATGGTCATCGCAAGGTTTTCCGCATTGATGGCATCGCGCGATCACATCATCGGTGATGCGTTCGCCGAGCCTGTCATCGAACACAAAATTTTTACCGATGAACTTACTTTCAAGCGCTTCTTCTTTTGCCTGCTTTGCATAATTGATGATGCCGCCTTCGAGATGGAACACATGTTCAAAACCTTTGTACAGCATATACGCACTCGCTTTCTCGCAACGTATACCACCGGTACAATACATAATGATGTTCCTGTTTTCCTTTCCTTTCATCATATCAACAGCCATCGGTAACTGCTCGCGAAAAGTATCGGACGGCACTTCGAGTGCATTTACAAAATGGCCCACTTCATATTCGTAATGGTTGCGCATGTCAACAACGATCGTATCGGGATCTTTCAGCAGTTCATTCATTTGTTGGGCATTCACATATTTTCCTTTTTTTTCCATGCTGAAATCAGCATCGGCAATTCCATCGGCAACAATTTTATCACGCACTTTTATTTTGAGAACCCAGAAACTCTTACCGTCGTCATCTACAGCAGTGTTCAATCGCAAACCATTTAATGGTTCGATAGAAAACAGAAATGTCCTGAACGCTTCCATTTTTTCCGCAGGCACACTTATCTGCGCATTAATGCCTTCTTTGGCAATATAGATCCTGCCAAAAACTTGTAGCACGTCGAGATTTTTGTACAGGAAATCACGAAACTCTTTTGGATTCTGAATGGGGAAATAACAATAGAAGCTGATGGTAGTCCGCGGGAAGGTTTCTTCCATGAGCCGTTTTTTCAGCTCTTCGTTTGAAACGCGGTTATGTAGTACTGGCATATATATTCATTTCAGACATCCATGCGATGAATGTTCCATTAATACTGGAGCCACTTGCAGGGTGGCCGAATTGCGGGGCGAAGGTAAGGATTTATTTATTGTTTGTGTTTGTAGAAATCTTATAGAATCCCAGTTTGAAAATTCGAAAGACATCAAAACTGCGCCTCCGCGCCTTTGCGTGCTTTTTTTCACGCAAAGGCGCGGAGGCGCAGTAATTATATATAACGCTATACTAAAAAATTAAAACTAAAACACTACTGGAAATTTAAAAAAGCGGAACCGTTAACCTGAACCCACTCGGCCTGCCGCCGCCTGATTCGTAGCCTTGTACAAAATCAACACGGATCACTTTTAAAATGTTTTCGATACCGAACAGGAGTTCATAATAATCTGCGCCTTTGTCTACATGCAATGCATTAACGCCTGTTACAAAGAACCAGTTCAATTTTTTATAGCCTGGAATTTTATTACTTAAAAAACCATTCAGGTGATATTCTGCATGTGCAGCAATATTGAATTTTGCCGTGTTACTGTATTTATAATAAGGTGCAAGTTGAAAACTATTCAGATCGCGCGATGCAAAAATAGTTTGGTTACCGAAGTAGTGTTGGTAATCGGGTGCATATGTTTTTGCCGCATCAAAGAAACCGCCGAAATCAATATTGTAATTGAATTGCCCTGCTAATTTTAAATTCAGTTCATCGCTGATGCCAACACGCCATTTTGTATAATCCACATCGCTTCCCAGAAATCCGTTGATGCCTTTTGTGATAGAAGCTGAAATAGTTGGCGCTTTTGAACCGATGCTCACTTTTCTGTCGGGGAACTCAATATAATCTGCGCCTGGATGCCAGGTAATATTTACGGTTAACATACTTGCTTTGTTATTCGGCATACTCGCACTCATGATATCAGTTGGATAATTCGGTGTGAACACACGGCCTTTGATCGAGTTGTTCCAGCTTACAGGATCAGCAAGGTTTTCGAGTGCGTGCCTGTTCTGGAACTGGAAGTTTGTGCTGATGTTTAAACCGTTCCCGATCGCTGCATTATATCCTGCGCGGAAAAAATCCGCCTCATATATTTTCATATAGTTGGCGTGGTATAATAAAGTGCTTAACGTGTTCAGGCGTTGCGATATCGGCCCTGCATTGTAGAACTGGAAAACATTTCTTCCACCGGAAATATTGAACGACTGGAAATATTTTTTCCCAAAATTATATCCTGCGCTGATAGATGGATTGAGATGCGTGTTCGTAATCCCATAACGGATATCGGGGTTGATGAACAAACTGTGCCTGCCCTCAAAACGCCGGCGATAGCTGGGTGAAAAATTAATTACCGCACCTTCCACCGTATTATAATTAAGTGTTGAAAGCACAGAAGCAAAACTGATATTCTCTTTTCTTTTTCTTACCGAGAATGACTGGCCGGAAAATAAAATACCGCTCAACCGAATTTTATTTCTTTTGGCATCCAGCGAATCAAGATAGTGCGGGTCTTTTCTTACCTGTTCCAGGCTGTCTTTCTTTTTATAATCGCGCGCTTCTTCCAATAACAACGGTAGCGGACGAACGCTGTCCCAGTAAGCCATCGGTTTTTTATTCGAGCTGTCATCAAATTTCAATACCGTATGATCAAAGAATTTTGGTTTGAATTTCGGATCCATATCAAACTTATCATACACCTGTACAAAACTTCCGAAAAAATCAAAGCCCAGTATTTTTCCTGATGGATAGATCACCTGGTTCTTGATCACCCAACCGCTTGCAGTTGGCACATATAATTGTTGTATGCGTAATGTATCGAGGAACTGCAGCTGTTGCGCACGCACAAGCAAAAGATCTAAACTTTGTATGCGCCATTCATCTTCAACGATATTGATATAACCGCTGAACAACGGTTCGTATGCGCGGCGAGGAATTACTTTGATCCTGCTTACTTCTTTTCCGTTCTCATAAAATGTTCCTTCAAATTTGTAGCGGTAATAATTCAAGGCGCCATTGGCGATGGGCGAAATAAAACCGCGCGGGTTAAGATCCTCGCCTGCTATGATCGTATTCTCATAAAACGAAATGATCTGCGGATCGCTCAAACCAAAAGCGCCGCTGCGGCCGCTTACTTTGGTTGAGATCACTTCTACTTTATGTTTATTCGGTTCCTGCACAGAATATTTGGCGATGGTTTCGGAGAGAAGGATCATTTTTCTTTTGCTGCTGTCGCCATCTTCAAAATCGATTTTTTTGCCGAGCAGCATTTTAGGGTAGTTGCGCAATTGCAATTGCCCTTTGATATAAACTTCGCATTCAAATTTTTTGATCTCTTTTAAATGCTCCTCTCTTTTTTCGATCGCTTTGCGGATGATGGCATACGCAGGATCTTCGCCACCACTTGTCACTACCACATCTTTTAAATTATATTGCTGTTCTTCAAGTTCGAAATCGATTACCTGGTCGGACTTGCCAACTTTAATTTTTTTCTCCACCGTTGCATGGCCGATGTATTGGCAAACCAATGTATAATCGCCTGCCTCCAACTGCAATGTGTAAGCGCCTTTTGCATTGGCAGAAACACCCTGTGTGGTTCCTTTTACCAGTATGGAAGAGAAAGGCAATACGCCGCCATTTTTTTCTTTGATAATACCACTGATGGTTGCGGAATAAACGGAAAGGCTCACGAAAATTGTGATGGATAGAATAAACAGTTTTTTCATTGCGTTCAGGTTGCAACGAATTTAGACGGTTGAAACTGTGTTTTGTTACTATGTGTTGGAAATTGGGTGAGGTTTAACGTATTCTTAATTGGGATGGAAAATTTTGAATGATGAATTATGAATGTTGAATGAAAATGGTTGCCACAGAATTCACAGACGGGCACAGACAAATTTTCTGTTATCTGTTCAGGTAAATTTTATTTCCGCAAATACGTTCCTGTCAATGCAGCAAGCCCACTAACTAATCCACCAATAATACCGGTCAATAATATCAATACTAAATAAGAACCGCCCAAAGGCAATACCTGCGCTACTTTGGTGGCGAGTATGTGTTCGTTGGCGGCATCTTTTATCAGCGCCATTCCTGCCCACAAAAGAAATACACCGGCAAACCCTGTAAGAAATGCTTTACCCGGGCGCTGATGTATGGCCACCGCAACGATCAACGAAGTGATCACAAAACTCCACCATGGCAGTGTGCCGTACACACCAACAACATACGCGAGAAAACCGGTTAATATGATCGCTGCAATTATTTTCATAAAAAAAATTTAACTGTTAGTAAAACTCATGTGCCATTTGATGCGTTCATTTTTTTCGGCCGTGCCTTTTTGTAAAAACAAAATGCGGTAATATTTTCCTGCGGCCCAGCTGTCGATAAATGTGTCGTAATATTTACTGCCGGGGTTTCCGCTTTGTCCGCCGGGATATACGCCATACGCTTCTATCTCATCCGTTAAATGAACGATCATGCGCCAGCTCGGGCCATGCACATCTTTGGTGGCATTGATCATATTTTCTCCGCCGCCGATCGGTAAATGCAGCCTGCTTAATGCAGGGATCTGTAATAAATGTCTTACCTGCGTGTCTTTTAGCTTACCCCACTCAAGTTTATTTTCAGTCTCTAAATATTTCAAATTCTTACAGGCTTTCTGGCAGGCCAGTAACATTATATCACGAAGTGTTTCTTTTTTATCTGGTGTATTGATATTATCTACAAACTTCCAGGCAGAATCGCGCAGTAAACTTTCCAGCAGTGTTGATGCATCGGGTTTTGGAAAGGGCAATTTACTTTTCTGCATTTCATCGCCCCATGTTCCCACTTCTAAACTGTCCCACATACATTTAAAAACGGTGGCGCCTTTTTCAGTATAGTCTCCGCGAAGGTTCCAGCTTTTTAGTATATCAACATATTTTTTCTCATCGGTTGTCAATGCGCTTTCATCAAGGTATCTCAACATCAATGGCCGCGCCATTTCTGCAAACACATTGTAGTTCTCCATCTGCATATGCTGCATATCTTCTGCCGTAATATTATTCATCGCAGATAATTTCCGGTTGATGATGATACCGCGATACAATGGAAAACTATTTGCCGCGCCGAGATAATACGGATAGGTTGAATCGGTTGACATCTGGTTCGCACTGCTCACAAAACCGCGCACCGGATTTTTGATCATCGGGTTTTCATTTTCCGGTATCACGCCCTGCCACATATAACTGCTGTCGGCTCCGGGCATGATAAAATCGCCCTGGCGTTTCCATCGCGCAATAAATGCACCCTGCTGTTTGATCGCAATATCACCCGATTTTGATGCGAATGCAAAATTCTGCCCGGGGCATGACCAGTTGGCGATCGCATTTAAGTAATCGTTATAATTCTTTGCCCTGTTCAATTGATAAAAAGTTTCTAAGCCTTTTCCTGCAATATGTGCTGTCCAGTGTATGGCGAGATATTTTCCTTCAGTGCTTGCATTTTTATAGGCGCGGTCGTACATAACGGGGCCAAACACAGTAACGGCAATGTTTTCAACCAGGTCGGGCTTGCCTTTTATTTTGATTATTTCCTGCCGGTGATCCGCTTTTGTCCACACACCTTTGAACATGTATTCCGATAAAGTAGAATCGCGGAACTGGATATTATAATAATCGATCACGTCTCTTCCGGCATTGGTAACACCCCATGCAATGCTGTCGTTAAAGCCAATGATCACTGCAGGCGAACCCGGAAAACTTGCACCGTATGTATTGTGCGATGGTGTATTGATCTGCATTTCATACCAAAGCGATGGAAGGTTCAGGCCCAGATGCGGATCGTTGCATAAAATTGGCCGGCCGCTTTTTGTTTTGGTTCCTGATACTGCCCAGTTGTTACTGCCATTGTCTTTATCGGGGGCTTCGGGAAGCATAGCTGTTGTGGCGGTTGCTGTTGAATTGAGATAACCAGAATCTACATTCTTCGGCGCTTTCGGAACAATGGAAGGTTTACCGTAACGCGTTCCAATTGGAATGATCGGGTCGAGCGAATCTTCTACATTGGGATACAGTTTATCAAAATCTGCAAAGCCAAAATAATTTTTTGCATTCGTCATCGACAGATCTGTTACCGCACCGCGCCCTGTAAGATCATAAGACATGTACATCAAAAACAAATAAGTTTTTAAGGGTGTCCATGCTTCGGGTTTATAATCGAGCAGTTTATATTCGAAAGGGATCTCTTCGGGTTTTAAAGCGTTGATGTATGCGTTCACGCCATCACTATATGCCTGAACCGTGGCTTTCATTTCAGGGTTCTTTTCCATGTTCGCCATCGTTTGTTCGGCGCCATATACCATGCCCAGCCTTCTGAACATACGGTCTATCGGTAATTTATCTGCTCCCACAATTTCACTCAATCTTCCTGCCGCAACATGTGTTTGAAATTCCATCTGCCACAAACGGAATTTTGCATGCAGGTAACCTTGTATATAATATGCATCGAGATCATTATCGGCGTAAACATGCGGTACGAGCCTGTCATCGATATATACATCCGCTTTTCCTTTCAGCCCGGGGAGTTTCAGTTCGCCATTAAAACTGGTATTAACGGGTTCAGCATTTTGCCAGAAACCGGATTGCGGCGACAAAAAATAACCCAAACGCGGTGTTTTGCTAGGCCCTGCAGGCAACTGCATATTCAGTACGGTTACCAGCCCGGCAGTAACCAATCCCGAAACAATAAACGGAACAACTCTCATAGCAAATGTTTAGGTAATGAATATACTGAATTTTAATTAGTAATGAGTAGTTAGTAATTACTAATTAAAGATGCATGAGTAAAGGTTTTTATGTGCTTACTCAATTACTAACTACTAATTACTAATTACTAACTATTTTTGCGCCTGATGAAGCAATTCAGTGTTCCCAATATTTACCGCAGCCCGCTGATCAGCGCGGTTAAACAGCAACGCAGGCAGGATGATAAACTGAAAAAAGATTTCACACCTACCCTCCTCAACCTCGGCCCGCTACAGATCTATCTTGCGCGCCATTTTGGTTTTTGTTATGGCGTAGAGAATGCAATTGAAATTGCTTTTACCACCATCGATGAAAACCCGGGCAAGCGGATCTTTTTATTAAGTGAAATGATACACAACCCGCAGGTAAATGCAGACCTTGTTGAGCGCGGCGTACAGTTTTTACAGGATACATACGGCAACCAGCTGATCCCGTTTGAAGAGATCACCAAAGAGGATGTAGTGATCATTCCTGCATTTGGCACTACGCTGGAAATAGAAAAATTATTAAATGAAAAAGGGATCGCCACCGCAAAATATAATACCACCTGCCCGTTCGTAGAAAAAGTATGGAACCGAAGCGAACAGATCGCAGAAAAAGGTTACAGCATTGTAGTGCATGGCAAACCCAGGCACGAAGAAACACGCGCCACGTTCTCGCATGCATCATTACATACGCCAACGGTGGTGGTGAATGATATGAAAGAAACTGTTGAACTTGCAAAATATATTACGGGCGAAAAACCGGCAGAAGAATTTTATCATGAATTCGGTGGGCGTTATTCAGAAGGTTTTGATATCACAAAACATCTGCAAAAAATAGGCGTGGTAAACCAGACAACACAGCTGGCAAGTGATACGCAGGCCATTTCGGATTATTTAAAGAGTGTGATCATCCGCCATTATAAATTAACTGCAGAAAACATCAGCGAACGTTTTGCGGATACGCGCGATACTTTGTGTTATGCAACAAATGATAACCAGAGTGCCGTAACCGGCATGCTGGAAACAGCAGCCGATCTTGCGATAGTGATCGGCGGGCATAACAGCAGCAACAGTTCGCACCTGGTAGAACTTTGCGAAAATAAACTGCCCACTTATTTTATCGATTCGGCAGAAAGGCTTATCAGCAAAACGATCATTGAATCGCGCAACTGGCAAAGCAAAGAACTGGCCATTAAAGAAAATTATCTCCCCAACAGATCGCCATTAAAAATTCTGGTCACCAGCGGTGCAAGTTGCCCGGATGCAGTGGTAGAAAAAGTGATCCGCAAGCTTGCGGGGTTTTATGGTGTGGAAGAAAAAGTGGATGAGATAACGGAAGCGATTTTCTAGCCTGAGCAGATTTGTAATAATTTGTCACCCCCCCAAAGCGAAGAAAAATATAAAATGTTCAGACACCAGGGTAAGACACGAACTTTAAACCATAATCTGAAAATAGCTTCGTTATTATCTTCTGTTGCAGGTATTGTAAACGTAGCAGGTTTTTTCGCTGTTCAACGACTGACGACCAACGTAACAGGGCACTTTGCATTTTTTGCAGATGAAATTTTTAAGCTCAACTTCTGGCAGGGGTTTGTTTATTTTCTTTACATATTTTTCTTTTTCCTGGGCTCTTTTGTTTCCAGTTTTCTTATAGAGATCATTTCACGGAAAAACGATCATTATATTTATATAGTTCCAGCTTCAATCGAATGCATTATTCTGTTTGTGATCGGTTTTTGGGGAAAGGGTTTAATTATAGGAAGCCCTGACACTATTGCTTTCAGTTTGCTTTTTGCAATGGGTCTGCAAAACTCTCTGGTCACAACTATTTCAAGCGCAAGTGTGAGAACAACACATTTAACAGGGCTCTTTACCGACTTAGGGATTGAATTATCGCAGTTGTTCTTTTACAAAGAAAAAGAACAAAAACACAAATTAAAATCATCAATAAAACTGCGCTTCACAATAATAAGTTTCTTTTTTATTGGTGGTATCGTTGGTGGAATATTATACGCAGGAGTTGGACTTCGTTCTTTAATTTTTGCAGCTGCCATATTGGCTTCCGGTTTAATTTACGATAACATAAAATTCAAGCTCATTTTCATTTTATTAAAACGAAAACGAAAAAACAGCTGACAAAAAAACATACCAACACAGGGCTGTTATTAATCATTCCCACCAAGCATAAAAACATCTTCCACAGCCTTATTGAATACTTTAGCTATCTTAAGCGCAAGCACTGTTGAGGGAACATATTTATTTGCTTCCATTGCATTGATCGTTTAAGCTTACAGACACTTTCTTTGCCAGATCTTCCTGTACTCCACATGGAACAGAAATAAAAGCTACTCAAAACATCAACGCAGCTTTTGCATATTTATTCGGCCCAGGTGTCCGGAACTGTTTAAAGTTCTGGTGAGGCCTCTTTCTGAAAAATGATAAATGGTAACCATTGTTTTATCATGCCTGTATATTTTTATAACGGGATAAGGTCTTATGCTATTAAAATACTCCGCGAGCCTCTGTGCGCATTCCTTTGCGTACTCTGTGGTTAATAGCTTCAATTACAACCACAGAGTACGCAAAGAAATGCGCACAGAGAGCACAAAGAGTGTTTGAGGTTTCGCAGAGAAATTCATTGTATACAAATCACCATCAAAAATAACCGGCCATGAAAACATGTATAACAGCAGCTTTAATTTTTTTATTTCTTACCTGCCAGCTTGCGGCACAAAAAAAAGACACTGTATTGTTCGTTCCGGGCGCTAACCAACTGCAATCGCTGCTGCTTTCCGATTACACAAATAAGTATGATTTTTTTAGTGTGAAAGACGGAGCCGAAACATTAACCGGCAGCCTCGAAGATAATTTTACAACATATGGAACCGGCAAGAACAAACAGGCGCTGCGCACCTGCAGGATCGTGTTTGGCACAAATACTATTTTAGACAGCGGCCTCTGCGAATTGAACGGATTAAAACCGGTTTACCACCGTTCCGTTCAGACAAAAAAAATACTGCATCTCGATTTCAGCAATAACATCGTTAGCGGTGATGTTGTATTGTTAAGTGATGATAATAAAAAAGAACAGATCCATTGCGAAACAGCGGTTCCGTTATTTGATTCTTATTACGAAGACATCATTGCCAAATCGCTGAAGTTTGAGCCCGGAACGGTGTTCAGGTTTCCTGAATATATTTATGAGCGAGGCGGAATTGTGTGGTCATGGGGCGAAATCACCGGCAGTGCAGAAATGAACGATGCAGGAAATAAAATAACTGCATGTACCATCAGATTCTATGAAACCAATCCAGCCAAAGAAATCATCAGAACAACTGTTTACCAGGTGAATGAGCAGAACCGTGAGATCATTTCGAGAGAATATGTTACTGCGAATGGGAGAACGGTGATGAGGAAAAGGGTAGTGTAATTAGGTATTTATAGAAAAACATCATTCACCTTTTGTATATTTATTCAGCGACAATGAAAATTGGATAAACCCAGGTAAAATGACGACAGAACAAATCAAAGAGTTCATTCAGGGTGGAGAATGGAAAAGTATTGCCCCGGAAATTCGTCCGAGTGCAATTAAAAATGCTGACGGCAGCATCAAACCATTTTATCTGACACGAACTTTCAAATATTTTCCAGGCGACAAATTTGAACTGGCAATAGCAAACTCTGCTGATGCTTACGGAAAAATTCCGCTGGCAAAAATATTTATCAAAGGGCATATGAACTGGGGAGGCGAACACCCGATTGCAGACGGTGCACAAAAAGTTGACTTTGTTGCAGACGATGCATATGAAGTTACCCCAATGCTTCAGGGTTTTGCTGACGCGATGAACCAGTTCACAAAAGGTTTCAGCAAATGGGAAGTAAACCAGCCACAAAGTATTCTGCAAAAAGAGTTTACACCATTCGGGCTTGCAGAAGGAGAAATATTTTCAGAGTGCGATTTGATGTACATTTTCAACGGGCTAATGTTTTGGGGTGCGAGAAACATTGACGGAAGGGGATTTGACACAGAAAAAAACCGGCCGACCAATTTACAGATCCCATTGATAAGACATACATAATTAAAAACACTGGGCGTGTTTCCAAAGTATATTTATTCAGCCTTTGCTTTAGCTGCTTTAAATTCATTTTATGAGAAGCCCTTTTTTATTATTTCCAATTGTCCTGTTAGCATCTAATTCATTTGGGCAGAATAAAACAGGCAGTTTTACAATCAATACAGGCTTTCAGAAAGCTTCTAATCTATATACAATAGTTTTTTAACCGCCATATTAGTTTATTATGAATGAAAAATTTGTAGCATCCGTAAACCGGAAATATAAAGCGCTTAAAAAAGATAATCCATACTATATCCGGGAGGAAATGGTAGAAAACATCCTGAGATATTATGTTAGAAAAGAATTTGAAGAAGTAACAGATTATCATATCGGCTTCTTCAGTTTATTTCAGGGTAATGCCAAACTCGACAAAATTTTAGCAACCCAATTAGAACTGTTATCAGATCAACGCTATTACCGGCATGATATAAGCGGCGGCGTTCAACCGATGACAAGAGAATTGCGGCTGCCGGAAGACCAGACATCTAAATGGCAATTATTGTATGAGACAACAGTTTTCCCTACTGAACAATCGGGGCCGATACTGCATTTATATTTCGATGGCTGGGAACTAAAAAATTGTAAAATCTATTACTGGGACGAAATTGCCATAAATGATATCTCAGAAGATGATGAACTTGCCACAGCCAAAAATAAAATTGCAGCATTCGGGCTTCAATTAGATGATAACATCGGTGACGACGCAACTTTGCTGATCAAGAAACTTCTTGACAATCAATTTCCAAATGACGACAATAATATCGGGGGCCACAAATGGGATTTTGGAAATCCGGGTAGCGAAGATTGAACCTTGATCTATCTTTTGTACCGAAATTTCTGCAAACAAAATTCAATGAGAACATTAAAATATATACTACCGTTTATCTTAATTCTGCCGGCCGCATGTTCTCAAAACAGCACAAACGATAAACCTGTTTCAACCGATCCAAACTGGCAGAAGGATAGCCTGGAAGTGATCAATTCCTTAAAACATGTTTACAGATGGCACGATTCTGCCGCTTCTACCCTGATAGATTTTAATGTACTGGTGGTTGATTCATTTCAAACCGGCCTCGATCTTCCGGCATTTGAAAAAGCTTGTAAAGCGCTTGAAGCATCGCATTTATTCTCAAACACATTTATCGCTAACTATAAAGAACTTGGCGGATTGATCAATAAAAAACTCACCACGGCTGATCCGAAATATTTGAATGAGATCAATTTCGCCTACCAGGATGCAGATCCGTGGACATACTTTCAGGATGATGCAGGCCAATACTGGAACGATTTTAAAATTTCGGATTTCGTATTGTCTTCTGACAGTGCTTCTCTTAAATGGTCGCTCCAGGAAAAACATTCAACCACTGGCAAATACCTGGTCAGGTTCAGTAAAGAAAACGGGAAATGGGTAGTTTCTTATTTAGATGGCTTTGATAAAAAAATGTATGTTCAATAGCCCGGTGATCAAGCGTATCCGAACCGCTAAGGGCTATCGAGGTTAGTGGTAAGTATACAAAAACAGGAACATGAAACAAAGAACAAACAAAGGTTTGTTCAATTAGGCTGATGGAATTCTTAACGGCAGAAAAACATCAACCCAGGTTTTGTATATTTATTCAGTCCTTTACTAAACAGATCATACATGGGAAAAGTAGCCGTAATTAAAACCAAACCAACTTCTTCCAATGTGGAAGATTTCATTAATAGTATTGCGGATGAGCAAAAACGAAAAGACAGTTTCGTTATCCTTTCAATGATGGAGAAAGCCACGAAAGAAAAGCCGAAAATGTGGGGCAGTTCAATGATCGGTTTCGGGGATGTAAGATATAAGAGCCCTGCCAGCGGCAGAGAAGTGGATTGGTTCAGGATCGGGTTTTCACCACGTAAAGCCAATTTATCATTACACCTGATCAACCTCGAGCGCCATGCTGATGCATTGGCCAAACTGGGCAAACACAAAACCGGTTTGGGTTGTCTTTACATCAATAAGCTCTCGGATGTTGATGTAAAGGTGTTGGAAAAAATGATTGTTGCAGCGGCGGAATAGAATGATTTATTTTATTCATTCAGCCGTTGGATAAGATCTTTTATAGCGAAAAATAGCACGCAGATGACGCGGATTAAGCAGATCTTTACGGATCAATAATTAAAAAATAAAATCAGCGCATATCCGCTTAATCCGCGTCATCTGCGTGCCATTTACACATCAATCAGCAAAACAGCTAACCCGTTTAACGGCGCAACACATTATACTCAAACATCACTAATAATCTCTTCCGATGGATTTTCTTCAAAACTGTATGATAGGCCTGGTATTTCTAAGCTTCCTGCTGCTGATGTATAAAATATATTTACAGGGCAAACTTGATAACCCCGACAGAAAAGGTTCATGGACAACCCTGCTTATCATTACATTCAGCATCAAATATCTTACACCGGTCTTCAGAAATAATTATCACATCTCAGATGCTTCTATCATAAAAAGAGCCAACCTATCCCTGAAATATTGCTGGTTAACTTTTGGGATGGCTGTCATGTTAGCTTTTATAAAAGAGTTTCTGCACTAAAACTTTTATCAATGAAAGATCTATCCTCCGCCGGCCGTATTTTTTATGGCATTGCCATATTCGGTATCGGGTTCCTGACAGTTTATTATAATGATTTTCCTTATATGCTTATACCGCCAAAGCATCAAGGTATTCCCGGCATTGTAATTCTTGTTTCCGGCATCCTCCTTCTTTTGGCCGGTGCACTGATCATCTCTGCGCAAAAAGCCAGGTTAATTTCTCTGCTGTTGGGAACTGTGCTTCTATTGATATTTTGTTTTTATTTTATCCCGTATGAATTCATGGTTAGCCCAAACTATATGCATTTTGGCGATTGGGAAAACGCAGCAAAAGAACTGGCATTATCCGGCGGTGCATTTGTAATAGCTGGTTGTTTTCCGGAAAAAAATGAAAACACAATTACCCGGTTTTTAAAGAAACTGATTCCTCTCGGGACCATTCTCTTTTCGATTACGATCATCAGTTTTGGTATTGATCATTTTATATATGGCGAACAGGCGGCTGACTATGTTCCATCATGGATACCTTATCATATTTTCTGGATCTATTTTGCCGGCGCAGCATTACTCGGTGCGGGCCTTGCAGTCGTTTTAAAGATCAGGCCGGTATTAGCTGCCACTCTTTTAGGCATCATGATCTTTAGCTGGGTTATTATGCTACACATCCCCAGGATAGTGGTTTCACCGGCTGCTTATATGGGAAGCGAGGTCACCAGCGCCCTGATAGCGCTTGCTTATAGCGGAATTGCTTTTGTGATTGCCGGGGCCGCTAAAAAACAACAGGCCAAACAAATGTTACACTAACGACAGGTTGCAGGTTTTGATCTAAAAGTTATTGATGAGGAATGGAGAACCTGATTTTTTCAACGCAACCTTCGTTATTAAAATGCAGTTTACAGGATCCATACAGCCTTGCCGGCGAATCTGTTTGAAAAAACCTCATCCATACCAAAACATCAAAGCATTTTTGTACATTTAGTCAGCACCAAAAAATAAAGTATGACAAACGAAATTTATCCCTGCTTATGGTTTGATATGAATGCAAAAGAAGCGGCAGAATTTTACGGTTCCGTTTTCAGCAATTCGAAAATAACAGTTAATACACCAATGGTTGTTATGTTCGAGCTGAACGGAAAGAAGATCATGGGCCTGAATGGCGGGCCGATGTTCAAAATGAATCCGTCAATTTCCATGTTCGTTCATTGTACTTCGGCTGACGAGTGCACAAGGATCTGGAACGGATTATCCGGAGGAGCTACTGTTTTAATGCAATTGGATAAATATCCCTGGAGCGAGCAATATGGCTGGCTGCAGGATAAGTTTGGTTTTACCTGGCAAATAATGAAAGGTGAAACAGATAATATGCTGCCTTCTTTATTGTTTACAGGCAGCCAGCTGGGAAAGGCGCAGGAAGCAATGGATTTTTATACGGCCGTTTTTGAGAATTCTGCAGTTAGCAAAAAAAATTATTATCCTGATGATACACCTTTCGGAGGAAAAATTTCTTATGCGGAATTCGATCTGAACCAATATCCGTTGGTTGCTATGGATGGGCCGGGCGAACACAAGTTTACTTTTTCAGAAGGCGTTTCTTTTGTAGTGAATTGCGGCTCGCAGAAAGAAATAGACCACTACTGGAATAAATTTACAGCTGATGGCGGTGAGGAAAGTATGTGCGGATGGTGCAAAGATAAGTTTGGTGTTTTCTGGCAAATTGTTCCTGCAAATATTGGCCAGTTAATAGGCAACCCCAATAACGGCCAAAGAGCGATGCAGGCATTATTGAAGATGAAAAAATTAGATATCGCTGCTTTGGAAAATGCATAACACAATAGCATATGGATCTTACTGAACAAATCAAAGACTGTTATAAAACAGCTTCGAACTATCCCGACCTTGCCAAACGTTTACATCAAACCGGCGTAGGATCATATACGGTGGATGTTTCAAGCAGCATAATATTGTATAGATTTATGGAAGGTGAAAATATTCTGCACCAGGGGAATATTACAGCAAGATCAATCACAGAAATTTTTGATGAGCAAAAAACGATCCAGGCTATCAGGAACAATCAACAGGGAAAAACCGATTATCCTTCATTCATGAATGAAATTGCAGAAGCAGGTGTACGTTTTTATGAAGCAACATTAACGGGTTCAAATAAAAGGGTAACGTATATCGGAACAGGCGGTTATTACGAAGAAACCATTCCATGGTAAAAGCTTACACACATAGTACCTTAATCAAACTAAAAAAATATGACACCAGGATCAATGTTTCAAAACAGCAGGCTGCTGTTTGCAAATAAAGCCAGTAAAATAGTTTCGTTAGTTTTTATTTTTATTCTTTTCATGCAGGCGTTTCTTTTTTCTCAGGCAAAGCCGGGCGTAATGGCCAAAGCTGTACAGGATGCATCAAAAGAAATAACTATTCACCACGAAGTAAACTTTACGGTAAGCCCGCAGAAACTTTACCAGGCTTTGCTCAGTTCAAAAGAGTTTAGTGCAAGCACTAAAAAATCTTTTCCTGTTTTCACTGAAAGCTCAGCTATTATTGATCCTAAAGCAGGTGGTACTTTTTCTTTATTTGACGGGCATATCATCGGCAGGATCTTAGAACTGGTTCCCAACCAGCGGATCGTGGAAGCATGGCGTGTGGTGGATTGGCCCGCCGGCGTATATTCCATTGCAAGATTTGAACTTACTCCGAAAGGTTCCGGAACACACCTGGTATTTGACCACATTGGATTTCCCGCAGGCTTGAAAAAACATTTGTCAGACGGCTGGCAGGAGCATTACTGGGATGCGCTCAATAAATATTTTAAGTAATGACCGAAATGAATGTAATCAGCTATGAACAACATACATAAAACTCATTTCGCACCGCAACTTTATATAAAGAACGGGACAACAGATATCAGCTTCTACGAAAAAGCATTTGGCGCAACCGAGCAATTGAAATTTACCAATGATGACGGCAGCATTCATGTAGCCGAATTATCGATCGATGGCGCCATATTTCATCTGCATGAAGAAACTGCGAACACTGCCCATTTTAATCCGCAGAAACATAATGGAACCACCGTGCTGATCGGGTTATTTGTACCGGATGTAGATACCGTTATGAATAAAGCGATCGCAGCAGGAGCCACAGTTTTATCGCCCGCACAAAGCTACGATTACGGATATCGCCAGGGTGAAATTAAAGATCCGTTTGGGCATATATGGTTGATTGAAATGAAAATATAAAGGCTGCAACCAATAAATCATGGCTTGGTAGAAGCTGACGCTAGAAGCGCATCAAATTAACTTTGTATATTTATTCAGTCACGAGCTTTCGTAATCTCAAGTTAGGCATTTGATTAACTTCTTCATTATAGAAAACTATGAACGTTAGCAGTATGCTTTCAAGAAACTATTACTCAAACAATTAATTACGTTCCCCTCAAGTTTTATTTTTATTTTTGTTTAAAAATTAAACCCAATTATTACAATGCCAGAGCCAAGTCTACAAGAAGATGTTAATGATCCTGAAATAGAACTAGAAGAAGGAAATGAAGATATCTCTTCAGAAATACCATTTAATCCAAATGATATAAGTATCAATATAGTTCCAAGAAATATTGGTCAACTAGTTGAAATGATGGAATATGATGAAATCTTAATACCAAAATTCCAAAGATTACCAAATTTGTGGAGCATCAAAAAGAAAAGTCGTTTTATCGAATCTTTAATGCTCAATTTACCTATTCCACTATTTTATTTTGATGAAGGTGACGATAAAAAATGGCGTGTTATTGATGGTCTCCAAAGAATAAGCACTTTGGAACATTTTATTTTATTGGATAAGAAAAAAAAAGTGAACCTAAGTGGAAATACAGAACCCTTTAGGTTGCAAGATTTAGAATTTAGAACAGAATTTAATGGAAGGTTATGGAATGAATTACCAAAAGATATCCAAAGAAGAATCTCTACAAATCAAGTAACCATTAATTTAATAGGTAAAGGCACGCCAGAGCAAGTAAAATATAATATTTTTAGCAGAATTAACCAAGGTGGTATAGAACTGGATGCTCAAGAAATAAGAACTGCATTATTTCAAGGATATTGGATTGATTTTTTGGAAGAATTGGTTTCAAGTTTAACGTTAGAAGGTAAGAGTTTTTTAAAGGCAACTGATAATTCAATCCCTTCAAGGCGTCAGCAAGATTTAGATTTTGTTACCAGATTTATTACATTCTATTTATTTGACTACAAGGAATACCAGCCAGATATGGACTCCTTTCTCACAAAGGGAACAAAAGCAATACCGTCAAACTTAAAAGCTCAAAAACAAATAAAATTAGATTTCAAAAACTCTATGGATCTGGCATATGAAATCTTTGACAATGATGCTTTTAGGAAAAGGCTTAGCAATTTTGATAAGAGAAAGCCGATAAACAAGTCATTATTTGAAATAATAAGTACAATTTTCTCTAAATTAAATGAATCACAAAGAAATAAATTATGTAAAAACAAAGAATTATTTCTAGAAGAATTTAGAATACTACAAAATTCAAAAAAGTTTTTAGAATCAATTTCTACGAGTACAGCGTCCAAGGAAAAAGTACGTCAGAGACAAGAAGATTTTCAAGCATTGGTTAATAAATATTCAAAATGATTAGATATTTAAGACTTAAAAATTTTAAATCGCATAAAGACACAGTTCTGGAGATATCGAACCTGACGGTTCTTTGTGGAGCTAATGCGGTAGGCAAATCATCAGCCATTCAAGCTCTCTTACTTTTAAGAGAATCATTTCTAGCAAACTCCAATTTTGATTATTTAGATTTAAAAAGCAACCCAATAAATATAGGTACTGCTCAGGATGCAATATATCAGTTTGCAGAAAAAAACGAAGTAGGTTTTGAGATTAAAACCGACGATCTTGAATTAGCATATTCATTTGAATCTAAAGATTCTGAACTATCCAAAACTTTAATGAATAGACCCGAAAATGTTATTCATTACTCTAACAAAGAGGTTCTCAAAAAAGAAAATCTTTTTAATAAATATTGTCAATTCATTAGTGCAGCCCGATTAGGGCCTCAACCTTACTACCCAAAAGATGATGTTGTTGTCGATATATATAATCAAATCTCAGTTTTAGAGGGTAAAGCTGAGCATTTCATTCATTTTCTAATGCAACACAAAGATCTAATAGTCTCGAAAGACTTGGTTAATCCGAATATAGAAGCAAATGATTTATTTTATCAAACAACTGCTTGGGAAAGGGAAATAAGTAATGGAGTCAACATTTTAGTTGAGGATTTAGGTACTCTTGGATACGAATTGAAATATCAATTTAACACAGGATCAAAAGAAGGCAAAACTGGTTCTTATAAATCAAACAACGTGGGATTCGGCCTTTCTTATATTATGCCTATGATAGTTGCAATTTTATCTTCTCCTCCCCACATGGGTTTATTATTACTCGAGAATCCTGAAGCACACATACATCCAAACGGTCAAGGAAAAATCGCTGAGTTAATTTGCCTAGCAGCTCAATCTGGAGTTCAAATAATTGTTGAAACACATAGCGATCACATAATTAATGGTATTTTAGTTCAAGCTAAAAGATTTGAAGAAACTGGAAAAGGCATTTCAAAAGACAATATCGCTATGTATCACTTTGCTAGAAACATAAAACAACATTCTAGCGAAGCCATAAGAATTAATATCGAAGATGGAGGGAGAATAAGATATACACCTAATGGCTTTTTTGATCAATTTTCAATAGACAGAAAATTTTTAATGGGTTTCTAATGTTACAAAGTCTCGATATATATATCGATTTTCAATGGGATGACTATGCAAATAATCCGCTGAACTATTTTTACAGCTTAAATAGTGTAATAACTTTAGCATACCAACATCATCTGAATGTTTATTATTCTCCAACGCAATTAGATGATTTTAAAAATAATTGCAATGACTGGGAAGAAAATTTTATAGTTTCAAAATCAAATTTTATAGCATCCATTTTAGAAGATGCATTACCGGTAAACCCATCATCCTATTTTTTTACTGTAGTATTTAGTGAACTTAATACTACAATAATTCCAGATGTAAATCCAATAATTAACGCATTTAAAAAAAATACAAACAATTCTTTAATCTCAATTTTTGAAAACCAAGGTCAGAAAACACTATTAAAGGTCAACTCTGCGAATGATTTTGAAAAAGTAATTTATACTCTCGTAACTACCCCACAAGAGATACTTAATTGGATATGGCAAAACGGAGAGGTTCGCAATTTTAATCTTTCACCAAAACACGGTGAAAATGGCATAGGCCATTGGACAGGAGAATCTTCATTGTTATGCAATAGAGAACGGGCACAAGAACTATTAAATATATCTATACCTGATTTTAGAGAAAAGAATAGACTTTTCGTGTTTGATGAGCGTTTTAATACATTTCTTGAATTTTTTTTTGAAGGCGATAATCCTCAGAAACAATGGCATGGATTTCATCTTGAAGAAAAAGATTGGCAACAAAGAGTTCCAAAAAGTATTAGAACTTTTTATGGGAAGAACTAATAATAAATTGGTTCAATTGGGAGGACAGTTGCAATGTAAGCTTTCGTCCTCCACTCTATCAGTTGCTGTTAAACAATACAAAAGCTTTTCCAGCCTAATAATTTTCTTCTCACAATCGCATGTGATCAAAAAAAATATTTCATCAAAGCAACCTTTCCTCTAAAATCCCGTTCAGTGTGAGTATAAATTATTTCAATGAAAAAATATGCTATTCTCACTGTTTTGGTTCTGGCCATCATGGTAACTGTAACATCGTGCACAAAAAGTTCATCATCCCCGGTTGTATATCCTGAAAGAACATTCAGGTTCGTTCTTCACACGGAAAAGGATTTTTCAGGCAATACCGAAAACATTGTCTTTTCGCTGTTCATTCGTAAGGCAAATACAGCAAATACAGTGATCTTCGATTCAACATTGTCGCCAATGCAGATCAAAGACATTCCAAATGCTTCTAAAGAACTGGTGTTTGAAAAAAAGATCGCTGATGATGGTTCAGACCTGACTGCAGGCTTCCTGTATGCTATCCAAAATGTAGGTAACTCCTGGTACATAGATACCTGTAAAAGCGGCGTATCGTTGAAAGTTATTGACTATTCTTTTCAATAACCAGATAGCAGCAGTTTTGGTTTTACACAGCTGATACTTCGCAGCAAAATATCATCTCAACTTTTGTACATTTATTGAAGCATTGACCTTTGTCAATGCTTCAGTTGTTTAAAGCATTTATCATAGCTGCAATTTATTGAACATTAAAACCATAATTATGGGAGATTTATTTGCGCCCCGGCATTTATTGTTTTTTCTGTTAATTCCTGTAGGAATGCTGATCCTGTTTTATTGGCTTGGAAAAAGATCCGGTTATAAGCAAGGCCAGTTAGACATGTATAAAAAAATGGAAGAAGAACGCAGAAATAAAATTTAGCATTAACCAGTTCACACATGAGAAACCTGATCCTGATCGCCCACACTTCGCTCGATGGTTTTGTTGCAGCGCCCAACGGAGAACTCAGCGGGTTTGTTGCCAGTGATGAAAACCTGGAATTTGTATGGAGGTTAACGGATACTGCCGATGCCGCTATGTTTGGCCGCAAGTCTTATCAATTGCTGGAAAGTTATTGGCCAACCGCTGCCGGCCGCTCCAATGCAACGAAAGCTGAGATCGGTTATTCCAACTGGTATAATGCCGCTGAAAAAATTGTTTTATCGAAAACAATGGAGAAAACGAATTCGTCAAACATCAGGATCATCAGCGATAATGTTGCCGATGAGATCGGCAGGGTCAAACAACTGCCTGGCAAGGATATACTGATCTTCGGTAGCCCCGCTGCTTTTCAAACAGTATTTGAAGCCGGTTTGGTAAACAGTTACTGGATCTTTATCAACCCGGTAATTTTTGGGGAAGGCATTCCTTTATTCAAAGCATCAAAAACCAAAGTAAATCTCAAACTCGCTGCCATCAAACAATTCGCAAATGGCGAGTTGGCGCTTCACTATATCTCAGGCTGAAATGACCAGGATTTCGCAAAGAATTAATTTAAATTAAGCAGCATTACCCGTTGTTTTTTGTAATTTCAAAACAAAACAATTGTGTATGCGCACAGTAACCTTCCTTTCGCTGTTGCTGATCTGCTTCGCTTTCAGCAGCATGAAAAATAAAGAAACGGCCGATGGCGAATTGAACGGCAGGTGGATCCCTGTTAAACAGGAAATGGCCGGAAAGACCGTTCCTGTTGGCGCTTATGAAAAACAAGTGCTCATCATCAATGATAACAAGTATACCGTTATTGCCGAGTCAGTTGATAAAGGCGAACTTACTTACAGCAGCGGCAAAATGGATATCTATGGGAAAGAAGGCGTTAACAGTGGTAAACATTATACAGCTATTTATAAATATGATAACAGCCTGCTCACCATTTGCTACAATTTAGCAGGCACCGCTTACCCGGAAGCATTTGAAACAAAAGGCAAACCATTGTTCTTTCTTTCTGTATTCAGAAAAGAATAGTTTTTTATGAAATCAGTTTACACCATATTCTTTCTGGCAGTAACATTTTTTTCTTATGGGCAAATGTCTGCAAAACCGGGCCAAACTTTAAATTTAGATTCCTTCAATAAAGAAGAAGCAAAAAAAGTAACGGGAACACCTTTCCCGCATTTTATTGCAACAGATGGAGAAACAACGGTATCAAACAAAAGTTTACAAGGCAAAGTAGTGCTGATCAATTTTTGGTTTGAAGCATGCAAGCCGTGTGTTGCCGAATTTGGTGCATTGAACGAACTGTATGAAATATTAAAAGACAGAAAGGAATTTGTATTTATTTCTTTTACGCCCGATGATGCGCAGACCATCAAAAGGGTAAAAGAAAATTATCAACTCCCGTACAGAATATTTCATGTTAGCCAGGAAGAATGTTACAGGCTTAATCAGGGTGCCGGGTTCCCGCTCAGTATCATACTTGGCAAAGATGGCAGGATCCGGTATTTCCATGGTGGCGGCCAGGCAACCAAAGAAAAAGCAAAGGAATTTGTGATGGATCAAATGCTTCCTAAGATCAAAGCTGAATTGTAAGGTCATGAAATATTTACTATTGTTTCCCTGTTTCTTTTTTTCTTTCGCCTCGTCATTTGCACAATCAAACAAACCTGTAGATAAAATTCCCGTCCTTATCCGTTGCGATGATATTGGTATGTGCCATGCGGTGAATGTTGCCGCGAAAGAAGTTTTGGAAACAGGAATGCCTGTATCGATGTCTGTGATGGTTGCCTGCCCCTGGTTTACAGAAGCTGTAGAATTGCTGAAAAAATATTCAAACGTTTCTGTCGGTGTTCATCTTACCTTAAATGCAGAATGGAAACAGTACCGCTGGGGGCCGGTAGCAGGTTCGCAGGCCGTACCATCGCTGGTTGATTCGTTTGGAAATTTTTTTCCGTCACGCGCACTACTTTTCGGCAACAACCCGAAACTAAGCGAGATCGAAACAGAGTTACGGGCACAGATCGAAAAAGCATTGCATACAGGATTGAAGATCGATTATATCGACTACCATATGGGCGCTCCTGTTCAAACATTGGAAACAAGGGCCATCATTGAAAAACTTGCCGCACAATACAAGCTTGCTGTGTCGAGATATTATGATGAGGTTGATGTGGAAGGCTGGTACTTCACTCCGCCCGCTGAGAAAAAAGATTCGATGCTCACAAAACTTCGTGCATTGAAACCGGGCGGAACAAAATTATTTGTTATCCATGTTGGGCTGGATACGCCGGAAATGAATGCACTCGAAGATCTCAATCCCTTCGGGCCAAAAGAAATGAGTAAACACCGCAATGCAGAATTCCGCTCGCTTGTTTCGCCGCAGTTCCAGCAACTTCTTCACGATCCAAAATACCGCCTCGTTACTTATCATATGCTGAATGAAGAAAAAGGGCTGAATACGATGAGAAGGCCTGTTTTGAATTGAGATTGTGTATAGTTTAAAATTTTTGCCTTTAGCCCTGAGCCTTTGACCTTGGTTATTGCTTTTTGTAATATCAAAGATGTAAATAACAAAAGTTGATCTCTCTGCAAAAAACATTATTCCTCCTGCGAAGGTTTTTATGCCTTGCATGCGTCTAACCGGTTTTAAACACTTAATACCAACGGCCATGCTTAAAAGAAACTTCCTGGCGCTGCGAATACCAGTAGTTGCAGTGATTGCTTCATTGCTCTTTATTAACTGCAGCAAAAGCAGCGATACCGGAACCACAACCACTACTACCACCACAGTTACTGCCGGCAGTGTAGATATCACTTCGGTGGTGCAATCAAAATTCTTAACCAGTTATGTAACCATCACCACCAATGGCGGCAACATCATATTAAAAAGCGATGGCAGGCCCAATAACCACAAATCGCCGTATTGGGGTGTGGGGAATGCATTGTATGAACCGTTTCCTGCCGGACATTCAACCAATCCGAACGGAACCATTGGTGTGCAGAATTATACGATGACAATTCCTGCTGCGCCAAATGGAGCAGGCACACACGAAGCAACGGATCTTGGCCCGATAGGCATGGCGTTAAATGGCGTAGCTATTTTTAATAACAATGAAGCGGGTGGCGTGCCTATTGATGCAGGTATCATTTCATCGCTCGATGGCGCCGGTGCACATCCTGCACAACAGGCGAACTATCATTATCATATTACCGGAACCTATACAACCCTGGATGATGCAAACCTCGTTGGGTTTTTAAGAGATGGTTTTCCAATCTATGGAAGAAGAGATAAAGACGGCACTTACCCAACCAATCTTGATGCATACAACGGGCATGTTTCAGCAACAACTGAATTTCCGGCAGGCATTTATCATTACCATACCAGGAATGAAAACTATCTGAACACCGGTTATTATATTTTAAAATCCGGCAGTTACTACGGAACAAAGGGAACATTTGTTTATTAACCATTGTGTGATGCACAAGAGCAGAAATTTTTATACACTCATTGCAAAGTTGATCTGCGCTGTTGTCTTTTTCAACAGTTGCCGGAATGAGTATGCGGATATAAAACCCGTTATCACACACAAAGATCTTTGGGTGGATACAAGTGTGATACCGAAAGATACCGTGGCAGCCGATGTTATATATGAGAACGGCAACGGAATCTTTATGCTGGGCGATAAAAAATTTTCAGGTTATATCAAAACAGTTTATCCCGATAAAAAAATAAACAGCTGCACATCGGTATACGATGGAATGATGCATGGTATCTATCGCAGTTATTATGAAAACGGGCAGCTGCATGAAATACGCCAGTATAAAGAAAACCTCAGCACCGGCCGCCATTATGGTTTTTGGAAAAACGGGAACAAACAATTCGATTACCTCTATTACCGCGATAAAAAAGTTGGTTTCATGAACCGCTGGTATGAAGATGGTAAACCATACATGTTCCTGAATTATGCGGATGATAAAGAAGAAGGCGTACAACGCGGATGGCGTACAAATGGAAAATTATTTATCAATTATATAGCGAAAGACGGTTTCAAATACGGGTTACAGGAAACCATGCTTTGCTATAAACTCGATGCCGGTAAAATCGTAAACTGATGAAACAATTATGCACCTTATTCATGGCAATTGTTTTTCTCGTTTCCTGCAAACAGGAAGCAAGAAAACTTCCGTATTACAATACCGCCAGCTTTACGCCACAGTTTTTAAATAAGGTGCCGGCCGGCTATCACCAGATCAAATCGTTTGCCTTAACAACACAGGCCAACAGCATATTCACAGAAAAAAATATGGATGGCAAGATCAGTGTGGTGAATTTTTTCTTTACTTCCTGCCCCGGTATCTGCCCTCGCATGGCCATTAATATGAAAGCATTGCAGGACACGTTTATCAACGACAATACCATCCGGCTTTTATCACACAGTGTGATGCCTGAAAAAGATAATGTGGAAGCGTTGGTAAAATATGCCGCTGCAAAAAAAGTAGACAGCCGCCGCTGGTTCTTACTCACCGGCAATAAAGCAGAGATCTATAACCTTGGCCGCAGGTACTATTTTGCAGAAGAAGACCTTGGCCAGAACCGCGATACATCAGAATTCCTGCATACTGAAAATTTTGTCCTGGTAGACAAACAGCGCCACCTGCGTGGTATTTACAATGGTTTGAATGTTGCGTCTGTAAACGACCTGATCAAAGATATACGCGAGCTGGAAAAAGAATAAATATTTTTGTATCAATTCTGCCACAGAATTCACAGAATAGCACAGAAAAATCTGTGCCTGTCTGTGAATTCTGTGGCAAATCATTTTCCATTTATTTAAATTGATACAATAACAAATAAATTATCTTTCATAGAAGCATCTCGGTTTTGTAATTTTATTCGCACAGTTTATTCCTGCCGGGTATTTTTTAAGAACAACGCAAAATGAAACCAAAAGAGATCGTCGAAAAATGGGTTGCTGCATTTAATCAGGCTGATATAGAAGCTTTAGCAGGCCTCTATACTGATGATGCGGTCAATCACCAGGTAAATACAGACCCGCTTGAAGGGAAACAGGCAATTAAAAAAATGTTTACCGATGAATTCGCCCATGCTGAAATGGTTTGCCTCATCGAAAATATTTTTGAAGACGGCGACTGGGCCATACTGGAATGGAAAGACCCTAAAGGTTTAAGAGGATGCGGTTTTTTTCATATCGTAAATGATAAGATCCGCTTTCAGCGTGGGTATTGGGATCGGCTGTCTTTTTTACGGCAACAGGGGCTGCCCTTACCTACTGAATAAAATAATTCGCGGCATATGTCCGTTTTCATTTAACTCATTTGTTATTGAGTAGTAAAACAATAATTCAATAACAATTAAAACCTGACACAATGGATGAATTCGTATTACTCATGAGACACATGGATGGCTCGAAGATCGCATCGCCTGAACAAATGCAGGCATGGATGAAACAGACCATGGACTGGATCGGCGGCATTGCTGCGCAAAACAAATTTGTAACCGGCACAGGCCTGCCTTTTGATGATGCAAGGGTGGTAAACTCAGACAAAGTTGTAACCAACGGCCCTTTTGGAGAGATAAAAGAAACGATCGGCGGTTACATAATTGTAAAAGCCGATTCCGTTGAAGAAGCGGTTGAATTTGCAAAAGGTTGCCCCGTTTTGCAGGGCGAAGGCAATACCGTAGAAGTAAGAAAAGTTGCCAAAAAAGATGGCGTTCATTAAAGATGGCAAAGCTCCGTATATTTCTACGGAGCTTTTTATATGGAACAACCCGAACTGATACCGCATCTATTCAGAACAGAGTTCAGAAAAATAGCCGCTGTTCTCTGTAAAACTTTTGGTATCGGCCATATCGAAACCGCTGAAGATATTGCCGGTGATACTTTTTTGGCAGCCATTGAAACATGGAGCTACAAAGGTTTGCCTGAAAATCCAACTGCCTGGCTTTATCTGGTGGCAAAAAATAAAGCAAGAAATTATCTGACACGCAACTCCATTTTTGCAGAAAAGATTTTTCCGCAATTAAATCAACGGGCGCCGGAGTTTGAAGAGACCGATATCGACCTTTCTGAACAAAACATCACAGACAGCCAGCTGCAAATGCTGTTTGCCATTTGTCATCCATCTATTTCAACAGAGTCGCAGGTAGGCCTCGCATTGAGAATTCTCTGCGGGTTTGGGATCGATGAGATCGCAAATGCTTTTTTATCCAATAAAGAAACGATCGCAAAAAGATTATCGAGGGCAAAAGAAAAACTGCGGAATGAAAAAGTAAACATTGAATTTCCCCGTGAAACCGAGATCAGTAAAAGGCTGGAAGCAGTTATGGTTACTTTGTATTTGCTGTTCAGTGAAGGATATTACTCAGAGAGCCGCGATACGATACTGCGCGAGGATCTTTGTTTTGAAGCCATGCGTTTAACCCATCTGCTGATAGATAATGAACGAACCGATCAGCCAATTGTGAATGCATTGCTTTCTTTAATGTGTTTTCATTCTTCCCGTTTCGCAGCGCGGAAAAATGAAAACGGAGAAATTATTTTATACGATGACCAGGACGAAACGCTTTGGGATCAGGAGCTGATCGCAAAAGGTGCATACTATTTAAGGCGTGCCTCGCAGGGAAATACTGTTTCGAAATATCATATTGAAGCCGGCATTGCTTACTGGCATACGGTCAAAACCGACACAAAAGAAAAATGGGAAAATATATTACAGCTGCATAATCAATTATTACAGATAGAATATTCACCTATCGCGGCGCTTAACAGAACATTTGCATTGTCAAAAGCAAATGGCAAACCTGCGGCCATAGCGGAAGCGGAGAAATTGAATTTAGCCAACAACCATTTTTATTTTACTTTACTTGGCGAATTATATAATGGCATCGATAATGACAAAGCAAAAGCAAATCTTGCAAAAGCATTACGCCTCGCAAAAACAAATACAGACAGGCAGACCATTCAGCAAAAGATCGATAGCTTATCTTCAAAAAAGGATTGACGGGCGATGTTCCTTAAAAAATATTTTATGAAACGGTATTTATTTCTTCTTGTATCCATTCCTGTATTTTCTTTTTCGCAGACAGCTGCAATCAAAAAAGTTGATCTCGATAAAGCTGCCTATAAAATATTGCATGTTGGCATAAAACCCGATTTTATAACAACAGATGGCGATGATGCATGGGTGATCGATGATCACCAGAACCGCATTCTTAAAATATCTTTCAAAAGCGGCCTGCCCTTGCTGGCTGTTGCTATCCCTGAAGCCGGCACTGCGCCGGTTGTTGCGTTTAACAGTGTATGGGTAATGAGCTGTACTGAAAAAAAATTATACAGGGTTGATCATACCACCGGAAAGATCATTGCAAAGATCCCGACAGGCATGGCCGATACGAATGGCGAAATGAGCCTGGCCGCAGGCGATGGTTCCATATGGCTGCTTTCAGACAGTACCGGTGTGTTGATGCGTATTGATCCGGCAAACAATTCGATACAAAAAAAGATCGCGGTAAAACCGCATTCGTATTGTGCAGCATTTGGGTATGATGCGATATGGATAACCAATTATGCAACTAACAGCGTACAAAGAATTGATCCGAAAACAAACACGGTAACAGCGACTATACCTGTTGGAAAAAAACCTCGCTTTTTAACTGTTGGCGCGAAAGCCGTGTAGACATTGAACCAGGGCGATGGAACTGTTTCAAAGATCGATGTGGTAAACAATGCAATGATTGCAACCATTGACGTGAAAGCAGTTGGCAGCGGCGGTGATATCTGCGCCGGTACAGGAAAAGTATGGGTTGTATCAACCAATATTGAAAGGCCGGTGCAAACGATCAATGCATCATCGAATAAAATAGAGGCGGTCTTTCTGCAGCACGCAACCCAGCAACCGTTTAAAGTGGATGGAGGTGCGCGGTCATCTGCCGGCTATACCTGGATCAGCGGCTATCACAGCAAAACCGTGTGGGTGATGAAGAATTGAATGACGCGGTATGCTGTTGCATTTTAATTTTTGTTTTTGTAGTTTCGGCAGCATTAACATACATCTTATGGCAACAACAAAAACAATCAACGCTATTCCTGCGGAAAAGCTTGAGTGGTATGAAAAACTTGTGGCAACCAATCCAAAGATTGAGCGCAAAGGTGCAACGGTACCGTACACTTCCTGCAATGGCCATATGTTCTCGTATCTTGAAAAAGACGGGTCGCTGGGCCTTCGGCTTCCTGAAGAAACAAAAGAAGCGTTTTTAAAAAAATACAAGACCACTTTATTTGTTTCATACGGGATCATCAAAAAGGAATATGTGCTGGTGCCCGACAAGCTTTTCAGGAATACAAAAGAATTAAAACCCTATTTCGATATCAGCTTCGCATACGTACAAACGCTGAAACCTGTGCCATCAAAGAAAAAAGCAAAATAAAACGTAGCTGAAAAAAATTGCAACAGCCTTTTATGTTTTGTACGAACCGTTGAACATATATTACGCAATACAGGGTTTCAAAAATTCTTATTTTTGAATAACCCGAATAAACATGAAGAAAAGTTTACTACACAAAGAAGCGGCAGACGAAATCATTGCAAGAGTTAAAAAGCTGCAGCCCGATACCGCCAACCACTGGGGCAAAATGAATGCAACTGAAATGCTCCTGCATTGTAATATCAGCAACAAACATATTTTAGAAGATGAGATCGCTTACGAAAAGCCGGGTATCATAAAAAAAATACTCGCTTTTGTTGCGGTTAATATACTTCCGCAATTTCCCAAAAATAATAAAGGGCCCGCAAGAACACATACCAAGGGGTTGATCGATACCGGTAAATTTGAAGAGCAACGGCAACAATTCATTGATCAGGTTAACGCATTTCCTGTACGCACAAAACCATTTACTTCACTGCATCCTGCTATGGGTTTTCTGAAAACAAAAGACTGGGGCGTTATTACATGGATGCATATGGATCATCATTTAAGACAGTTTGGTGTGTAAAAAACATTTCGGTAAAATTTATACGATATGAAAGAACATCAGTACAGCACAACCGTTAACTGGACAGGCAACACAGGAAACGGTACAAGCGATTATAAAGGATACGAAAGAAACCATACCATACAAAGCGCCGGCAAAGCGGTTATTGACGGCTCTTCCGACCCATCTTTTCGTGGCGATAGAACCAGATACAATCCTGAAGAATTGCTGGTTGCTTCTTTATCTACCTGCCACATGCTCTGGTATCTGCATGTTTGTTCCGAAGCCGGTGTAGTGGTGGTTGCGTATACCGATCATGCAAAAGGCACTATGATAGAAACAGCCAACGGCGGCGGCCATTTTGCTGAAGTAACTTTATATCCTTCGGTTACAGTTGCAGATGCATCGATGATCGAAAAGGCGAATGAATTACATCACAAAGCAAACAGATTTTGTTTTATTGCGAATTCCTGTAATTTTCCGGTACATCATCAGCCAACATGCAGGGTTGCATAAACTTTGCCTGCCAGGTTTGTATCAGCAAGATATCCAACAATATAAAATATCAAATCATGAGAAAGCTGAAATTACAGGTACAGATGTCCATTGACGGATTTATCGCCGGCCCAAACGGTGAAATGGATTGGATGGCCTGGAACTGGGACGATGCATTGAAAAATTACGTAAGCGAACTGACCGCATCGATGGACACGATCCTTTTGGGAAGAAAAATGGCTGGTGGTTTTATCGGGCATTGGTCCAACACGGTCAGCAATACGGAAGACCCGAGTTATGCATTTGGCAAGATCATGATGGATACACCAAAAGTTGTGTTTACCCAAACGCTCGACAGATCGGAATGGCCAAATACGGTACTCGCCAAAGGCGGCCTGGCGGAAGAAGTGAAGAAATTAAAAAACCAGGAAGGCAAAGATATCATCGTGTATGGCGGCGCTTCATTTGATGCATCGTTGATCAAAGAAGGTTTGATAGATGAGTTTCATTTGTTCATCAATCCATCGATCATTGGGAACGGGCTGTCCATTTTTAAAGAAGTTACCGACAAACAAAACCTGAAACTCGTTAAATCGATTGCATTTGATTGCGGTATTGTGGTGCTGCATTATACGTTGTAAAATTGAGCCTTGTTATAAGCCGCAGATTCGCAGATTACATTGATTTTACTGGAACCAATCTGCGAATCTGCGGCTTAACTTTTTCTTCCAGACGCCTATAGTGACAACGCAAAATATTTTAGCGACAATTTCTTAATCTACCTTAACTTTTTTTCGCCGGATTATTTTTTCTTTTGCAAAAAAAAAATCATGCTGATACTTATTGCCGGCCCGTATAGAAGCGGCACGAATGACGATCCAAAACTGATGCAGCAAAATCTGAACAAACTTGAATCCGCTGCATTGCCATTATTTCGAAAAGGGCATGTTCCAATGATCGGGGAATGGGTGGCTTTGCCGCTGTTGCATCTTGCCGGCTCAACAAAGCCGGGCGATGAAGCTTATGAAGAGATCCTCTACCCTGTTGCTCACCGTTTGCTTGACAAATGCGATGCAGTACTGCGTTTGGAAGGCGCTTCCAAAGGAGCAGACGAAGATGTACGGATCGCAAAAGAAAGAGGGTTGCCCGTATATTATAACCTGGAAGATGTGCCTGATATGTTAACTGAATAATATCAGTGTACAACAGCATTGCGCGCGGTTTCAACATCTTTGGCAACATCGCTGCGTAATTTTTCCCAATGAAAACGGAGCGCTTCGTTTTGTTCTTTTGTATTTCCTTTCTGTTCTGTAAAATGAACAAGCGGCATATCATTATAAATGGGCCGTGTTATGGCGATCACTTTATCCCAGAATGCCAGCGCCTTTTCCAAATGCTGTATGGCATCCTGTTTATTTTGTGCGCCGCCTTTGGTACGGTATAACTGCAGGCTTACCGCACCTTTTAATTTTTCTGAAAAATATAATCCAAGATCTGCCCATGTTTGTATATCTGCCACTTCATACATCAGTGCATTGTTGTTAACAGCATGGATATCTTTTACCAATTCCAAAGCTTTCAGGCAATCTTTTTCAAGCATGGCTGATAAAACAGGCGGCGTAACCTTACCGGCCGCAAATGATCCGCCTGAAGAAATGGTTTTGATATAATCTGCAACCGAAACATAATCCGGATCAGTTGGCGGCTGATCGATCTGCCTGTCAACCGTAATATAATCAACGGTCTTATCATGCAGCGACATAAAGCCTTCGCTGTATAATGAAAAGTCCCAGGTAAAATCAAATGAAGAAGCCAGGCGTAAAGGAGTTTTACCAGCAAGTGAATTTGCTTCCAGTAAATTTTCTCCCTGTTTTCCGTAACGCCTTGTAAACTCTGCACGGAACAATGCATCCGGCGTTGCGGGATCGTATAATAATCTTCCCCATAATTTATAGAAGAGCCATTGCCGTTCAAATGCGTATTTCCAGTTAACAGTAATCCCTGTTTTTGTAAAATAATCTTTAGCGGGAATATATGTTTCGGATCCTAAACAATAACCGCCTACATAAGATTGATTATTTGTTGCTATATGCGCGCGGATAAAATCAGGTACGCCCCAACGCAAACAAAAAAAATCTTCATTACGCGCCGTCCAGGTGATCTTGTAGTTCTGTGGTTCGGGTTTAAAATACGTATCAAATAATTTACCGCCATGCACTTTAACCAATGTTGGCGTTGAATGTGCATGCGACCAGTTATATTTCAGGTCGGCCCAGATGGGTTTTTCCAGAAAATCCATTTTGCCTTCTTCATCAATTGCTTTGCGCGTTAATATTTCCGTCTCAATACTGGTTGGCCCAAGCGATCCGAGATTGCTTGAAAATGGTATGCGGTGGATCAGTTTTGATTTACGGTTTGCGAGCCGCATCCCTTCAATGATCGTTTCTTTCATCCAGTCCTCACGCTGTTGCGGATCCATGCCACCCATGCCTTCGCCAAGTGTTAACCCAAAACCGGTAAGCTCGGGGTATTCCTGCAACACCTGTGTTACACTTTCGCGCGTGTATCTTTTAATGATGGAAGAAGTGTCGCCATTCACAAAAAAATTATGTTCCAGGTTATCCATCGCTACATGGTGCGCTTTGGCAAACGACGGGCTCACAAATATGTTGAATGGAACGAGATAAGTATCGATGCTGCGTTCTTTTGCCATTGCCATGATCGAATGAAATAATTTTTTCCATTCGTTCAGTTCTTTATCCGTAAAAGGAGAAGCTTCAGGATAATTTTTTGCTTTGATCAGATACACATAAGGATGCAGGTTCCATAATGTAAGCGCATTAAAACGGTTCTCCGCCATCATATCAAGAAACGCTTCCCAGAAATGAACATCCTTGCAGGTTTCCGAATGAAGGTCAAGTGCATAACTGTGGCGGTAAGTGTCCCAGGGCAGGTCAAATTTTATCGCACGGAAAGGAAGATGCGGTTGTTCATTTTCGGTTTTTATTTTCTGTAAACCGGTTCCGTTCCTGATCGATTCTGCAAGTGATAGGCTGCCATAGATCACTCCCCTCTCATCACCGCCGGTAATGGTAATCGTTTTGCCGGTTGGCAAAATGGAATACGCTTCATTTACCGCTTTGCCAGGATCAACAGTAAGAACAATCGTGTAATCAGTTTGTATTTCTTTTATTGAATATCCTTTCAGCAACAACGCTTTCCTGATCATCCGTGCTGCATATGATTGCTGTGGTGATGTGCCTGCGTATTGAATGTGCACGCTTTGCGCAAAAACAGCCCCGCAGAAAACAATGCAACAGGAAAGAAAAAATATTTTTTTCATTGTATGATTGATGGGAGTTACCTATTCCATGCTTATAAAGATAATATGGCTCATCTGATACAATGTAAAAAAATTCAAACTATACACCTGTTGAGCTCCGTGCCTCTGCGTCTCTGCGGTAAAAAATTACCCCGGAGTCGCAGAGCCGCAGAGAAATTCATTTAACTTGTTGAAAAATCAATTACCCATCATGAACGGATGGAATAAATTCAGGCTGCACAAAACGTATTTATTACTAACCCTGTTGCTGTTTGTAACAGAAGTAATTATTGCCGTTTATGTACACGACAGCATCATCCGCCCTTATGGCGGCGATTTTTTAGTAGTGATCTTTATTTATTGTTTTATCAGAAGTTTCATCGATCTGCCTGTCTGGGTAACCGCCATCGCTGTTTTATTGTTTTCTTATACGATCGAGATCTTACAATATTTCAACCTGGTAAAAATGCTTGGGCTCCAGGATTCAAGGCTGGCAAGGATCGTACTGGGCACTTCGTTTGCGTGGACAGACCTCGTAGCTTATACATTGGGAATTATTCTGGTGCTATGGGCCGAAAAAATGATTGCTGCAAAACAACATGCCAAAACAATGGATGCTGAATGAAGCAGGATGCAATAAAAATAAAATCTCTCGTCCAGCTATTCGAATTGCTCCCGGAAAATGAGCGCATCATTGTGGATGTACTGAGACAGATCATTCTGGAAAATTTACCAGAGCGCTGCAAAGAAAAAATATCCTATAACGTTCCTTTCTTTTATGGCAACAAAAGCATTTGTTTGATCTGGCCGTCAACCGTTCCGCGCGGCGGGATCAAAAAAGGGGTGATGCTGGCATTCTGGTATGGCAACAGGCTCAGGGATGTTGATCAGTACCTTACCCACGGAAACAACAAACAGATCTTTTATAAAATATTTTTCACTCCCGAAGAAATTGATGAAACCGGTATAGTAAAAATATTGAAAGAAGCTTTGCGGATTGACAACCTTTTTACAGGGAACAAAAAGAAATAATCGCGCTGAGGGGATGTAATAAAAAACAGCGGTTTCAGTAACTTTACTATACTTCTTAAAAATCATTTTCTAAAATCTTTATTTTATGAGTGACGGGCCTTTTATTATTGAGCGTATATTTAACGCACCGGTATCAACCGTATGGAAAGCCATAACAGATAATGCGGAAATGAAAAAATGGTATTTCAACATTGCGGATTTTAAACCGGAAATCGGTTTTGAATTCAATTTTGCAGCCGGCGACAGCAAAAAAACCTATGTACATCTTTGCAAAGTGACCGGAGCGATCCCCGAAAAAAAATTAAGTTATACCTGGCGCTACGAAGGCTACGAAGGAAATTCAGAAGTAATATTTGAATTATTTCCTGAGGGCGATAAAACAAAGCTGGTACTTACGCATGCCGGGCTGGAAACTTTTCCATCGGATCCTTCTTTTGCAAAAGAAAATTTCGCGAAAGGCTGGGCACATATTATTGGCGCTTCATTGAAAAATTTTGTTGAAGGTGTGAATGCGTAAACGTGATCGTTGTTTTGTTATACGGTTTTCTTATATTTAATTGACCATAAGTCCATGGACCATGGTCTATGAACAATCAATGGAAACGGAGTAACTAAATTGACACAGAAAATTGATTTATTGAAAGAAGAAACAATCAATGCAGCCATTAGAAATATGGTAGAGATTTTTAAAACCAATGTCCAACAACCCGACGAATCAAAAATGATCGTGGAGAAATTGCTGGTACATTATCCTGCAAACAAGATCAATTTCGACCTCTCCGATTGCGACAGGATCCTGCGCGTGGAAGGAGAGGCTATATGCCCTGAAACAATTGTAGCGCTTGTAACGGCAAAAGGCTTCCATTGCGAAGTTTTGTTCTGATGTAGCTTAATCACTGCGCCCCGCGCCTTGCGTGCATTTTTTTCATGCCAAGGCGCAGAGGCGCAGTGTTGATTTGTTTTGAATTTTCAAACTGAAACACTACTAAAAATCCCTCTATTGGTGATTTTGTTTTCAGGTAATTTATTGCGCAGGCTTTAGTAACTTTAACCCTACTCAATTATTATGATACCTGTATTCAAACTCATTCCTATGCACTTACTCAGAAAATTATTGTTTGCCGCACCGGTTGTATGTATTGTTTCATGCAGCCAGAATAATTCAACCATCGACCGGGAAGACGGGCTCGCTGCTTTCAGCGCAGACAGTTTAAAAGCGCATGTAGCCATGCTTGCTTCCGATTCTTTTATGGGCCGTAAACCTTTTACAGCAGGAGAAACAAAGACCATCGATTATCTGCAAAAACAATTTGCCGCCGCAGGGCTTGAGCCCGGAAACGGCAACAGTTATTTGCAGGAAGTTCCGATGGTAAATATTTTAACCACTGCTGCACCTTCTATGCAGGTAACATCGCCTAAGGGAAATTTTACTTTGAAAGCGTTTGATGATTATATTATCTGGACAGATAAAACCGATCCTGACATTACTTTGAAAGATGCCGATCTTGTATTTGCAGGATATGGCGTGGTTGCGCCGGAATATAACTGGAACGACTATGCAGGCATTGACGTAAAAGGAAAAGTGGTGATGGTAATGGTGAATGACCCGGGCTTCTGGGCAGGCGATTCAACTTTGTTCAAAGGAAAAACAATGACCTACTATGGCCGCTGGACCTATAAGTTTGAGGAAGCCGCCAGACAGGGTGCAAAAGGATGTTTGATCATACATAATACTGCAGCAGCAAGTTACCCGTTTGCAATACCGCAGAATAATTTCAATACATCAAGGCTTCAATTGGATAACAGGGGAAAGGATATTAAAAACTGTGATGTGGTTGGATGGCTACCCGAGCCTATCGCGAAAAAATTATTGCTTGCTGCCGATCTCGATACCAATCTTATCGCGAAAGCAAATATTCGCGGCGCGAAAGCGGTGGATATGAATTTGAAATTATCTACTACCATGAAAGTACAGGCCACTTATAATAAATCATATAATGTTATCGGAAAGATCACCGGCACGAAACACCCGGATGAAGTGATCGTCTATACTTCGCACTGGGATCATTTAGGGATCGGCAAACCGGATGCAAGAGGCGATTCCATTTATAATGGCGCATACGATAATGCCAGTGGTACAGCGGGTTTGCTTGAACTTGCCCGCGCATTCAAAAGCATGAAAACAAAACCGGAGAGGACGATCATTATCTTATCTGTAACGGCTGAAGAACAGGGGCTGCAGGGCTCGGCATATTATGCACAAAACCCCATTTATCCAGCCGCAAAAACTTTGGCGAATATGAATGTGGATGAACTCAACCGTTTTGATAAAACAAAAGATATTGTAGTGGTTGGCGAGGGGCAATCGGAACTTGAAGACATTCTTAAAGAAGAAGCGGAAAAAATGGGCCGGTATATTTCTTATGAAACACATCCGGAAGCCGGCCATTATTACCGTTCCGATCATTTCAATTTTGCAAAAGCGGGTATTCCTGCATTATACATTAATAATGGTATTGATGTGGAAGGAAAAGGAAAAGCATATGGACAGAAAATAGATGATGATTACAATACAAATGATTACCATCGCCCGTCAGATTCGTTTGATGCAAAAACATGGAGCATGGCCGGCGGTATTGATGACCTGAAACTATTGTTCCAGGTTGGAAAACGTTTGGCAGCTGCAGGTAAATTTCCTGAATGGAAAGCGGGCTCGGAATTTAAAGCGGCAAGAGACGCTCAGAAATAAGACATCGTTTTTAGCAGTGGGTGAACGTTTGTTTATTTTGGAATTTTGAGATTGGGAAATTTTGGAATTGAAAACCAAAAAACCAATTCCAAAATTTCCCAATCTCAAAATTCCAAAATTGACACCTGCTGTTGAGCTACAACGTTTTCGCAAAAAAGCGTCAATTAAAAATAACAGAAGGTTAATTTGTAACAACGAAAAAATAATTGCCATGAAAGAATTCTTTTCCAATCGTAGAAAGTTTATCAGGAACACCGCTACCACTGCAACAGGTATGATGTTGCTGTCATCTTTACCTAAAAGAGCCATTGCCGGTTTTACTCCAGAACCGAAGATCCGTTTCTCCGTCATCAACATTAACCACGGCCATATCAGCGGCATGGTGAATGCGGTAGCGAGAGGCGGCGGCCAGCTCGTTTCTGTGTATGCCAAAGAACCTGACCTGCTGGCTGCATTTACCAAACAATTCCCGCAGGTAAAAGTAGCTGCAAGCGAAAAAGAAATTTTAGAAGATAGTACGATACAGCTCATCATGAGTTCCGGTATTCCGGATGAGCGCGCACCGCTTGGTATCCGCGTGATGCAGCATGGAAAAGATTATCTCGTTGATAAACCAGGTATCATCACACTCGAACAACTTGCAGAAGTCCGTAAAGTGCAGAAAGAAACCAAACGCATTTATTCCATCATGTACAGTGAACGTTTTGAAAACAAAGCCACTGTTAAAGCAGGTGAACTGGTAAAAGCAGGCGCCATCGGCAAAGTGATACAGACCGTGATACTTGCACCACACAGGATCTCGCCAAAAACGAGGCCTGACTGGTTCTGGGATAAAAAAAGATTTGGCGGCATTATCTGCGACATCGGCTCACACCAGTTCGATCAGTTTTTATATTTCACAGGATCCACACATGCAGATGTAATTGCATCGCAGATCGGAAATGTGAATCATCCCGACTATCCAAAGTTTGAAGATTTCGGCGATGTGATGCTGCGCGGAAATAACGGCAGCGGTTATATCCGTATCGACTGGTTCACACCCGATGGATTGAATACCTGGGGCGATGGGCGCTTAACCATACTGGGAACCGATGGTTATATTGAAGTACGCAAGAACACTGATATCGCAACCGATCATAAAGGCGGCAATCATTTGTACATCGTTAATCAGAAAGAAACAAAATATATCGACTGTAACCAGGAGCCGTTACCATTTGGCGCAGCATTGGTGGATGATATATTGAACCGCACTGAAACGGCCATGCCGCAGGAACATTGTTTCCTCGCAACAGAGCTCGCATTAAAAGCGCAGAAGAATGCACAATGGATCACCAATATTCCTAAATAAATAATGGCTGTTACGATTGTTCTCACCATATTGATCCTGTTAGTGATTGCCGTATATCTTTTTATGCGGCAATCTTCATTTGGCAAACTGCCATCGGGAGTGCGGCTGGAAAAAATAAAAAGATCGCCGCATTACAAAGAAAAAAGTTTTCAGAACTTAAGCCTCACACCCAATCTCGCAGAAGGCGTGAGCTATACTAAAGTGATGCGGGAATTTTTCTTCAATAAGAACAAACGCCAAAAACCTGCACAAACATTGCCCGGCAAAAAAACGGATCTCCTTTCCCTTCCTGCCGATAAAAATATTCTTGTATGGTTTGGCCACTCCTCTTATTTTATACAGGTGGATGGAAAAAAAATATTGGTTGACCCTGTTTTCAGCGGCAACGCATCGCCGATAAGATCTACTACCAAAAGCTTTCCCGGTTCTGACAGGTATACGCCGGAAGATATGCCGGAGATCGATTATCTGTTTATTTCGCATGATCACTGGGATCATTTGGATTATCCAACCATGATCGCATTGCGGCCAAAAATTAAAAAAATAATTACCGGTTTAGGAACGGCCGCACATCTGGAACGTTGGCAATACAATACCGACATCATCATTGAAAAAGACTGGAACGAAAAAGCCGAACTGGATCAAGGGTTTACTGTTCATATATTACCGGCAAGACACTTTTCAGGCCGTGGTTTTACACGAAATAAAACATTGTGGGTATCATTTGCTTTGATCACGCCAACGATGAAACTATATCTGGGCGGCGATTCCGGCTATGATACGCATTTTGCAGAGATCGGAAAAACATTCGGCCCGTTTAACCTGGCGATACTTGAATGCGGCCAGTACAATCCTTACTGGAAATACATTCACATGATGCCTGAAGAAGTGGTGCAGGCCGCGATCGACCTGAAGGCAAAAAAATTACTGCCCGTGCATTGGGCAAAATTTTCACTCTCATTGCATTCATGGGATGAACCGATCTTAAGAGTAACAAAAGAAAGCGAATTAAAACACATGCCCATCATTCACCCGATGATCGGGGAAGAAGTAGATCTGAATGCTGATACCGTTTTTACAAACTGGTGGGAAACGATCGAATAAAAATCTCAGCCACTCTCTGTGTTCTCTGTGTGTATTCCTTTGTGCACAAAGTTTTACACAGAGGCCCGCAAAGTATTTCAATAGCACAACACATATACCGTCAACAATCCGGCATACTTTATTTATATTTAGTTACCTAAAAACTGTTTATGCAAAAAATACTTTTTGTAGTTGGCCTATGTTTCATCATTATGCAACCAGCCAGATCGCAACAGGCTGTAACTGCTGCCAACCAGTTTATCCATACACTTACTGACGACCAGAAAACAGAAACGCTTTTTCCATTCGATATCGACGAGCGTTATAATTTTCATTTCATACCAAGGGAAAGAAAAGGCATCACATTCAATGAAATGAATGAAGCGCAGAAAAAAACAGCGATCGCTTTAATGAAAACCTGTTTGAGTGAACAGGCTTTTCAAAAAACACAGGATATCATGTCGCTCGATATCGTTTTAAAAGAACTGGAAAAAAGAAAACCCGACGATCATTTCCGCGATCCGGGCAATTATCATATCAGTATTTTTGGCATCCCGTCTGCTACTACCATCTGGGGCTGGCGTTTTGAAGGGCATCATATCTCATTTAATTTTTCCATCGATAAACAAAAACTGGTATCGGGCACACCCGGCTTCCTGGGAAGCAACCCCGCCATCGTATTGGACGGCCCGCAAAAAGGAAAACAGGTATTGAAAGATGAAACCGATATGGGTTTTGCTTTATTGCATTCACTCGATAAAAGACAAATACAGAAAGCAATCTATGATACGGGTGCACCAAAAGATATTATCACTTTCAACAACCGCAGTGCCGTGATGGAAAATAAAGACGGCATCCGTTACAATGAATTAACGCCTGCACAACAACAACTGATGCTGCAGCTGATCAATTTATATATTCACCGCTTCACCAAACTATTTGCTGACAACATGCTGAAAGAGATACAACAGGCAGGCATGGAAAACCTGCGTTTCGCCTGGCTCGGCCATACCGAACCCGGTGTGGGCAATCCGCATTATTACCGTTTGCAGGGCCCAACATTTATTATTGAATATGATAACACGCAGAACAATGCCAATCATGTACATTCAGTGATACGCGACCTCAAACATGATTTTGGCGGGGATGAATTACTCGAGCATTATAAAACATCGCATACAAATTAAGCTTTGAGCCATCAGCCATCAGCTTTCAGGAAATATTTTATGTCGTATTTGATTGCTGATACTGATGCAGACAGTTCATTGCTTATAGCTCATGGCTGACGGCTGTAAGCTGACAGCTGATAGTTGATAAAAAATGCTTATTTTGGTTTAGTTTAAAAACCCGTATCATGTTTCGAAGAAGTTTCCTGGTTTGTTTTGCATTAGGAGTGCTTTTATCCCGATCAAATGGCCAGGCGCTTACTATGGATAGTTATGCCAACCAGCTTCTCTTTAATATTTTCAAAGATAGTCCTGATACGGCTATCCGGCCCTTTTTAAGATCATACACACCTTCCCTGCTCGATAAAAAAACAGGAGATGCGGTTATTTCCGCAGGTGAAAAAAAAGAGAGAAATAATTTTGAGATCCATTCTTTTGTTTTTACGAGGCATCCTTATTTTACACCGATTTTTGCAAGCGGGAAAATGGAATTCTTTTGCGAACACTTCAGCGATGCCAAAGGTGTGCAGGTATACGATGTAAGGCTATGGTTTGATTTTGATACACAGGAAGACGCCGAACTGGCTTTTTCAAAACTGGTTGAAATGTTTATGCCTATCGCCACCAAACAACGTTTCAGCAGCCCTAATGGTTCACGAAAAGCGGAATTCTCCGACACAAAAAGCCCGAAAGGTTTTAATAAGATACAATTCCGCCTGACTGCGGATAATCTCGACCATCACAAGTTTAAAATACTTTTCGAAACATTGAACGATCTCTGATCTTACGCCATTTTTTCCCTGGCCCATTCAAGTGCGATAGAAAGTTGTTCTTCTTTTGTCATATTAGAGTTATCAAGTTCTACTGCATCTTTTGCTTTGCGCAATGGGCTGAATTCGCGGTTGCTGTCGATATAGTCGCGCATCTCAAGATTATCCTGCACTTCTTTGATCGTGATGTTTGGATTTTTCTGAAAAAGTTCTTTAAACCTTCGCTCAACACGCACTGCAGGATCAGCGGTTACAAATATCTTGAGTTCTGCTTCCGGAAAAACTGTGGTGCCGATATCCCTCCCATCCATTACGATCCCTTTCATCTTTCCCATCTGCTGCTGCTGGGCAACGCCAAATTCACGCACTTCTTTTAATGCCGATATTTCACTAACACGTTCACTCACCAGCATATCGCGGATCAATGCCTCCACATTTTCATCATTTAAAAACATATCGCTCTGGCCTGTTGCCTCATTATATTGAAAATCCAGCGAGATCTCGCCGAGCGCTTTATGAATTTTTTTTGCGTCACTCCAGTCAACATGCTGCCGCAGAAAATACAAAGTAATTGCGCGATACATGGCACCACTGTCGATAAACACATAATTCAGTTCATTGGCCAGTTGTCTTGCCAGCGTACTTTTTCCGCAGGATGAATAGCCGTCGAGGGTGATGATTATTTTTTTCATTCGTATTCGCGTTCAGCTGCGAAGTTATGCAAAATAAAAAGCCGGTGCTCAAACACCGGCTCAACACTGCTGTATAAAAAACTAAGAAGGTAATAACACCGTATCTACCACATGTATCACACCATTGCTCTGGTAAACATCTTTGATGCTTACTGTTGACATACCGCCTTTCTCATCGGTCAATACCAGTTTACCGCCTTTCATGCTTGCTTTTAAAATACCGCCTGAAACCGTTTTGATAACAGCTGTACCGTTACCATCCTTGATCATTTTGGCAATTGCTTTCGAATCCCATTTGCCGGCAACCACATGATAAGTAAGGATCTTGGTAAGCGTTGCTTTGTTCTCCGGTTTTACCAATGATTCAACGGTTCCTTTGGGTAGTTTACCAAACGCTTCATTGGTTGGTGCAAATACAGTGAATGGCCCGGCGCTTTGCAAAGTTTCTACGAGGCCCGCAGCTTTTACAGCAGCCACCAATGTTGTATGGTCATTGGAATTTACTGCATTCTCAATAATGTTCTTCATAGGATACATAGGCGCACCGCCTACTTCCACTGTTTTTTGTGCCATAGATGCATTGATAACAAATGCAGACATCAGCATTAACGCGATCTTTTTCATAATTCTCTGTTGTAATAAGTTTTGTAAAATTTGTTTACAGGAATACTTACGGAGATAGAAAAGGATCGGATTTATATAAGCGAAATTTTTTCTGAAAAAAAATTATTCATAAAAACTATACTTTTAAAAATACTCAGCGAAACCTCTGCGCAAAACTTTGCGTGCTCTGCGGTTATAATAGAGGCTATTAACCGCAGAGTACGCAAAGGAATACACGCGAAGAACACTCAGAGAAATGCATTTAACTTATTGGAATAATGGCTAACGCATTTAAAGCCCTGCAAACAGATCGGGAAAATCAGAGATCACTCCATTAACGCCCATCTTTTTTAATTCTTTTATTTTTGCAAGGTCATCAACCGTCCACGGAATAAGGCTGATACCCACATCCCTGCACTGTTTCACGAGAAGCGGCGTAACCAGGGAATAATCGGGGCTGTAGATGGTAGGAATAAAACCAAGATCTTTTAACTGAAGTGCAAATGTTTTTTTATCAAACGCTTCGACCAGTAAAGCGGTTTTAAATTCGGGATAATGTTCGTGGAGATATTGTAATGTGCGGATATCAAAAGACTGGATGATAACACGGCTCACAATTTTCTTTTCCTTTACAACGGCAACCAGCAATTCAACAAACTCAGCAGGTTTTGGATGGTATTGGTCATCGGTTGCGGGCTGGCTTTTGGTTTCAATATTATATTGCGGTAAAGGTTTGTGATTGGCGATACAATATTGTTCCACTGCATCGATCATATCAGACAGCAGGGGTTTAACCGCCGCCATCTTTTGCTGTTTGGGAAAACGCGGATGCGGGCGAAGGCCTACATCAAACTTTTTTACCTCATCATAATCCATATGGTAAATGTTGAGGCCCTTCTCTTCTTTTTCCGTTATCAATGAGCCATCAGGTTTGGTAGCGATCTCATGGTTGAAAAAAGGTTCATGGCTCAGCATTACTTTTTTGTCTTTGGTGATCACCGCATCCGTTTCAAGTGTGTTCACACCCAGGTCGATGGCTTTTAGCATGGCGGGTATCGTGTTCTCAGGCATTAATCCCCTGCAGCCACGATGGCCCTCTTTATCAAAATTCTTTACTTCCAATTTGGTTTGTTTGGCGCTGAAACAGCCTGCTGCTGCAATGAACAGGGAAACGGCGATTATTTTTTTCATGCGGGGAAAAATTGATCTTTTCGTTTCTGCATTTCTTTTGCGATAGCCTGTGCATCTGCATTACTGTTCTGCAATTTTTCAATGATGTTCTCAAAACTTTTCTGCTCGCGGTTCTGGCTCAGTTTAAAAACATGTTCGATAGAAGTAATTTTTACTTCAATGCCGATGATCGCTTTCTTTAAGCGTGAAATATATTCTTCCGGCAAATTTTTATATAAGGAAGGTGAGGCTGGGTCGTTTTCAAAATGCGTAGTAAGGTCGTCGAGCAAGTGCAGCAAGCCTTCTTCAGGCATAAAAGAAATGTCTCCTTTGGCCTGAACCGTCATATAGTTCCAGGTTCCGCCCTGTAATTTATTTTCATACCAGCTCGCACTTACAAAAGTACTCGGGCCGGTAAACAGCGCCATTACATTAGGGTTGGATTCAAAAGCTTTGTGGTGATCGTTGCCTTTCATGATATGGCCGCGCAGGTATAAGTGGCCATCTTTTTCAGCAAATAAGACCGGGATCTGTGTGGCAACAGGTTTTTGTTCAGCATCAACGCCCATCAATGTGGTGAATGGATGTTCTTTCATATACTCAACGATAACGGCGTGGTCTTTTTCTTTGTAATGTGGTAAATTATACATGTACCGAAGGTAATAAAAGAAAAAGTTTTCTTTTATTGCAATATGACCAATGGCTGTGGATTGATATTAAGTGTTCGAAGAAAAAATTAAGCCGCAGATTCGCAGATTGTAATCTGCGAATCTGCGGCTTATAAAATTTTAATGGAAAATTTGCCCCAGTATCATACTGATACATTTATTTGCTGAAGAATTTCCCTATACAGTTACTTCAACAGGTTTGGTAACAGCCACGCTCGCATTCCTGATCGCAATATTTCTTACGGCTGCCGAAACAAAATTTCTGAATGCCTGCTGGCTCAAAGGGTCATTGCCGATCATTGCAGGAATACCATTATCACCGCCTTCGCGGATACTTTGTACCAATGGTATCTGCCCAAGGAACGGAAGGTCATACTCATCCGCTAACCGTTTACCACCTTCTTTTCCGAAGAGATAATATTTATTATCCGGTAATTCTGCCGGCGTAAAATATGCCATGTTCTCAACCAAACCGATAACAGGTACATTGATCTGCGCCTGTCCGAACATCGCAATCGCTTTCTTCGCATCGGCCAGCGCTACATTTTGCGGGGTGGTAACAACGATCACGCCGGTAACAGGCACGGTTTGCATCAGCGTTAAATGAATATCGCCGGTGCCGGGTGGCATATCGATTACGAGGTAATCCAGTTCGCCCCAGTCAACATCTGTAATGAACTGGCGGATGGCGCTGCTTGCCATCGGGCCGCGCCAGACCACCGCATTCTTTTCATCCACCAATAAACCGATACTGATCAAACTGATCCCATATTTATGTAACGGTACGATCATTCCTTTTCCATTCACATCTTTCATCATCGGCCGCTCGCCGCGTACACCAAACATGATGGGTACGCTCGGCCCATAAATATCTGCATCCATCAAACCCACTTTTGCGCCACCTTCGGCAAGCGCCAATGCAAGATTAGCAGATACAGTGCTTTTCCCTACCCCGCCTTTGCCACTCACAACTGCAATAATATTTTTTACACCCGCCAGCACCTGCTGGTTGTCTTTACGGGTACTCGATGTATTGGCCGTAAAGTTTACCTGTACCACCGCTTCTTTATTAACTAATATTTTAACGGCATTCTCACTTGCGGTCCGCATCATATCCTTCATCGGGCACGCCGGTGTGGTTAATACGATCGTAAAACTTACTTCATTGCCATTGATGGCTATATCTTTTACCATGTTTAGTGTTACCAGGTCCTTGCCCAGGTCGGGCTCCTGCACATTGCTTAGCGCCTTGAGAATATCAGCTTCGGTCATCACGAAAGTTTTTGTTAAAAAATAATCCAGACTGCAAAGTTAACCGCTGGCAGCCTTACTTTGTTGCAAATAAAGGACTTTCACAAAAGGAAAAGTGGCGGTATGAATTTTGTGTGCAAAGCCTTTGTATTTTTGAGCCGGATGAATAAACTGCTACGATACCTTTTATTGACGATTGCACTGGTTACGCTTCAAAAAAGCTGGTCCCAACAGATTAGTCCTTATCGTGACTCTGTGGTTCAGTTATATGGCGTAGTGATGACGGCTGACAGCCTTCAGGGCGTTCCTTCCTGTAGTGTGATCGTAGATGGAAAAGGGCGCGGAACCATTACCAGTTATGACGGCGTGTTTTCGATCGCAGTATTAAAAGGCGACATGATCACTTTTTCAAGCGTTGGCTTTAAGAACCGTACCATACAAATACCCCGCGACCTGGTTGGAAACCAATACAGCGTTATCCAGTTGTTGGTGAGTGATACTGCCTATCTTCCGGCCACCATACTTAAACCCAGGCCCACACGCGAACAGTTTGAGCGCGACTTCCTCAACAATAAAGTACCAGACGATCTTTATGAAACGGCCCGTAAAAATACGGATGAAGCCACCAGGAGATTACTGCTTGCCAGTTTACCTGCTGATGGAAGGGAAGCCGTAAATTACCAGCTGCGCCAGCAGGCCACCAAAGCCTATTATGCCGGCCAGGTACCACCCATGAATATCCTGAACCCCGCGGCCTGGGCAGATTTTATACAGGCATGGAAAAGGGGTGATTTCAAAAATAAAAATTGATCCTGAACCAGATTTTGGTTGATTGCCGGGATTAGATGGAAATCTGTTCCCGATAATTCGTGATACCCTTTACATTTGCCGGGTACATTGCAGTAAAAAATAAGAACATGTCTGTAGAAAGAATAACCGTGATCGGTGCGGGAACCATGGGTAATGGCATCGCACATGTATTTGCGCAAAATGGTTTTAGCGTAACGCTTGTTGATGTTAATGCAGCACAACTTGAAAAAGCTGTACAAACCATTGAAAAAAATCTGGAACGGCAGGTAACAAAAGGTGCATTAACCGCTGAACAAAAACAACAGGCGCTTGCAAATCTCAGCGCCCAAACAGATATTGCTGCAGGCGTTAAAGAAGCCGACCTTGTTGTAGAAGCCGCAACCGAAAACACAGACCTCAAACTAACTATTTTTAAACAGCTGGATGCAGCTGCGAAGCCCGGAGCTATTTTAGCAAGTAATACATCCTCTATTTCTATTACAAAAATTGCGGCTGTTACCAAAAGGCCTGATCATGTTATCGGTATGCATTTTATGAATCCGGTTCCGGTAATGAAATTAGTAGAGATCATTAATGGCTATGCAACAAAAGCTGAAGTAACAGAAACTATCGTTGCATTAAGCAAACAATTGGGCAAAGTGCCCTGCGTAGTAAACGATTACCCCGGATTCATCGCCAACCGGATTTTAATGCCGATGATCAATGAAGCGGTTTATAGTTTGTATGAAGGCATTGCCGGTGTGGAAGAGATCGATACCATCATGAAACTTGGAATGGCGCACCCGATGGGGCCATTGCAGCTGGCTGATTTTATTGGACTGGATGTTTGCCTGAGCATACTGAATGTTTTATACAATGGCTTTGGAAATACAAAATATGCACCTTGTCCGTTATTGGTAAACATGGTGATGGCAGGAAAACTGGGTGTGAAAACAGGCGAAGGATTTTATCGATACACAACGGGAAGCAAAGAAATGATGGTGAGTGAGCGTTTTAAAAAATAAGCGCTGATGTTTTTAGATATTGTACCACTTTAATCAAAAATGGAAAGTGTCAGCCACCGATTCACAGATTTTCACTGATCATCTGTATCAATCTGCGAATTTGTGGCGAGATAATATTTACTGCTTATGTTTTTTGTCCTGTCAAAAATATTGTTCTTCCTGCTGATGCCTGTCTGGTGGATCGCTGTTTTATTGATATGGAGCTGGCTCACTAAAAAACCAATTGTAAAAAAACGCCTGCGCATCATTGTGATCGTTATCGTTGTGGTGTTTACCAATCCATACCTGTATCGCTCCCTGGTTGCTGCATGGCAAACGAAAGCCACTATACTTCCTGTAAATAAAACATTCGAAGCCGGTATTGTTTTGGGAGGTTTCTCCGGCTATGATAAAAACAACCAGGGCCATTTCGGAAGCAATGTTGATCGTTTTATCCAGACCGCCAATCTTTATCATGAAGGCATCATTAAAAAGATCATTATCAGCGGAGGTAATGGTTTACTCTCACAGGATGGCCCGCCTGAAGCAATCTTTGCGAGAACCCAATTTATTTTAAATGGGGTGAGAGATGCAGATATCGTTATGGAAAGCAGGTCGAGAAATACTTTTGAAAATGCGGCGTATTCAAAGCACATTACAGATTCGCTGCAATTACATCCACCGTTTATATTGATCACTTCGGCTATTCATATGCGGCGTTCATTAAGTGTGTTTAAAAGGTCGGGATTTGATTGCATACCATATCCCTGCGATTACAAAGTTGTACCCGAAAAGTTAGATCCTTATAATACGATCATTCCAAATGTTACACTGTTGAATGAATGGCCTCAGTTTCTTAAGGAAGTAATAGGATTGTATGTATATAAACTTACCGGCAAAGCGTAATGAAAGAGGGCAACTGTTTTTTTCAATTCTCGCTCTGCTTTACTTCTATCGTGTGCAGCTGTTTTAGTTTGTATAACACTTCTTCTCTTTTTGCTTTGGGAACGCCGATCTTCAGTAAACAAAATAACTGTACTTCCTGCAACGCAACGCTGCACCCTGTTTGTTTGATGACCATCATCACTTCATTCATCAATGTATAATCAAAATGCAGTTCATACATTATTTCGATTGGTTTTTGAATTGCGGGAACCAGTTGTAAAACCATTGCTGTGGCCGACCGGTACGCCTGTATCAATCCCGGCACGCCTAATAAAGTGCCGCCAAAATAACGCACCACGATCACAATGATATTAGTCAGCTGCTTGCTGTCTATCTGCCCCAGTATGGGTTTACCGGCAGTTCCGGATGGTTCGCCGTCATCACTCACCCTGAATACATTTCCATCCCACCCTATGCGGTAAGCAAAACAATGATGTACCGCTTTGGGATGTTCTTTTTTTAGTTGCTGCAGATATTGTTTGCAGTTATCAACTGTTTGAACAGGATATGCATAGGCAATAAATTTACTGCCCCTGTCTTTATATTCAGCGAATGCATTTTTTTCTATGGTTTGATAATGGTCGGGGCCTGTCATAATGTATCGCCAAAAGCAATCAGGTAAATAGCTGCAAGTGATAAAGCGATACCCATCCAGTTGATCTTTGATAAACGTTCTTTAAACAGCAGCCACGCAACTACTGAACTGAATAATACAATACCCATATTATTTACAGGAATACTCGCACTGCTCTGCCATGGGCTCACTTTTAAAAAACGAACGAGGCACCAGATAGAAAAATAATTCGGGACACCGATAATAATACCGGCAAGCAAATGCTTTACAGCAAATTTTTGTTTGCCGGTTATATATTGCATCAACAACAATACCGAGCCGATAATAGCCGCCGATAAAAACCCGCTGATGAGATACGCATTTTTATTTTCTTCCGTTACATATAGTTTCTGCACATGGTTGATCAATGCATCGAGCAAACCGCTGCCGACAAATAAAATAAAGGGTAAAAAATATTCCCATTTTTTAATAGCCGCTTCTTTACCTGCTTCCTGTTCTTTGTTTTGATAACAGGTAAGAACCACGGCCAGCAAAGCAAGTATCACACCCGCAAGTTTCCAGCCCTGTACCGTTTCTCCATATAAATAAACGGATAACACAACCGGGATGATCAATGATAATTTATTAGCCACCGATGCAACAGCTACGCTGATCTTTTGCGCTGTTAAACCAACCACGTTAAAAATAGAAACAAACAATACACCCATTACACAGGCCCATTTAAACCAGGGTGTTTGTACAGTTGCGGCATTTACGGGAAATGACCCGTTTACAACAGAACCTGTGACAACGCATGTGATATAATTAAAAACGATCGCCTGGAAAATGCTTACGTTATATTTTTTGCAAACTTTGAATGCAAGCGTGAGATAGCTGGTTAAGATGATACTTCCGATGAGATATAGCATTATTGGTTTATTGGTTTACTAGTTTATTGGTTTATTAGTTTATTGGTTTATTAGTTTACTGGTTTATTTGTGTAATAAAAAATGGTGTCAGATACTAATTTTTCGTTTCTTTCCGGTTGGCGACCGGGCGAAGGTGCGTTTAATCCGTTAGTAATCGTCAATTCTTCATTACAAATTATTCTGGCTTCATCCCAAACACCTGCATCGATAAAAGATCGCAGCAGTTGTGCGCCGCCTTCTACCAGTATACTTTGCAGGCCCAACCGGTAAGATGCATCCCGTATTTGCTGAATGATATTTTCCTGTCTGTTTATTTTGTGATAAATGATATTTGTATTTTCCTCCTGTTTGATAAAATTGAAAACAATTGTTTTTTGCAGCCGGTCAAATAGTTTTAAATGCAGGGGTAACCGGAGTTCTTTATCCAACACCATTCTTACCGGATCATTCCCTTTCCACAAACGATTGGTTAAGGAAGGATCATCCAGCAAAGCAGTATTTGTACCGATCAGTATCGCCGCTTCTTCACTTCTCCATTGATGCACAAGCCGGTTAGCATATTCATTGCTGATCAATAAGCGTTCATTTGTATTACCCGCTATTTTTCCATCTGCCGTTTGCGCCCATTTTAAAATGATATACGGCCGTTGCTGTGTATGAAAAACAAAAAAACGTTTATTCAGTTCAATACATTCGTTTTCGAGTACGCCATTCATAACTTCAATACCGGCATTTTTCAGTTTCTCTATTCCTTTACCATTTACTTCTGTGAACGGATCGCGGCTGCCGATCACCACTTTGTGGATTTTATTTTTTATGATCAGGTCTGCACATGGCGGTGTTTTGCCAAAATGCGCACAGGGTTCGAGCGATACATACAAGGTTGATCCTGCGATAAGCGGTATATCGGTTTCGCTAACACTATCCAGGCAATTTACTTCCGCATGCGGGCCGCCGTATTTTTTGTGCCAGCCTTCGCCGATGATCCTGTTCTCATAAACCAGAACCGCCCCTACCATTGGGTTTGGCGCAACATTGCCCGAGCCCAGGAGAGCCAGCTCTATACAGCGCTGCATATATATTTCGTTCGTGTTCAGCATAAGAGAATTGACAAAAATAACCAAATGCTGCTTAACATTGCAGCATGACCCTGGAATCAGCACAACAGCAACTGCAGCTACAACTAAAAAATTTGTACGCCGAACGCGAAGCGGCCAATATTACCGATTGGGTAATGGAACATGTTACCGGCAAAAAAAAGATAGAACGTTTATTGGATAAACATATGTTATTGCCTGAAAACGTACAGGCGCAGTTACAGCAAATAACAAAAGAATTACGCACACACAGGCCGGTTCAGTATGTACTGGGTGAAACCTGGTTTTGCGGGATGAAATTTTTTGTAAACGAACATGTTTTGATACCGAGGCCCGAGACGGAAGAGTTGGTTGATTGGGTTGTGGAAGAAAGTGAAGAGTTAAAAGTGAAAAGTGAAAAGTTATTGGATGTGGGAACCGGAAGCGGTTGTATTCCCATTGCATTAAAAAAGAAACTGGGCAGCAGTGCATCCATTACTTCTGTTGATGTTAGCAAAGATGCTTTACAGGTTGCACAAAAAAATGCTGATGCATTGGGCGCAGATGTATCGTTTCTGCATATCGATTTTTTAAATGAAGATGGCTGGGAAGGGTTGCCTGTATTTGATTGTATCGTAAGCAACCCGCCGTATATCAAACGGTCGGAAGAAAAGGATATGGGTAAGAATGTGCTCGATTTTGAGCCGGGTATTGCTTTATTTGTCCCGGATGAAGATGCCTTATTATTTTACAGAAAGATCGCATTGTTTGCAAAAGAACATCTTGCCAAAAATGGGTTTATCTTTTTAGAGATCAATGAAGCATTGGGAAAAGGAGTAACTGAATTGTACAACAGTTTTGGATATGTTGTTGAATTGAGAAAAGATCTTCAGGGAAAGGACAGGATGATGAAGGTCAATTTGATCCCGAGTACTCAGGAGAAAATTTGCTAATTTAAAAATGCTTTTGCTTTCATTTTCAAATTTTCAAATTACCATATTTTCAAATTTACTTCAGCCCGTTACTATTCACCGCCATCACCGGAGTAGCTCCTAATTTTTTAATGACCTGCATTACACGGATGGCCGTACCGAGGTGTGCGGTGCTGTCGCCATTAATTACAACGGATGGCTTATCGGTTTCTTTGGCGAGATAGGTTTTGAGTTCCGTTTCCAACTGGTCGATGGAAATTTTCTTTTGTGCAAAATACAGGTTCTGGTCTTTATCAACAGTGATCACAACCGTCTGTTTTGATTTGGTATCGCTTTTTGCTTTGGGGTTAGATACCTTGATCACATTGGGATTGGCGAGTGTTGACACGATCAGAAAAAACAATAACAGGATGAATAAAATATCATTCAATGCACCGGTGTGCACTTCGGGGTGAGATTTTAGTCGTTTCCTGATGTTCATTGTTAATTAATAATTAGTAATTAATAGTTAATAATTAAATGCGGTTGTTTGCCTGTTGAGTAATGGTAAGAACGTACAAGTGTGCGACGCAAGGGTGTTTAATTTATATTCTATAGCTTGGTCAATTCCTGTTTTCATAATTATTAATTACTAATTCGCGCGTCAGCGCGTGGGTTCTTGTAACACATCAATAAACTCCGCGCTTGCTGCTTCCATTTTGTTGGCGGTTTTATCTATTTGTGTTGTTAGTGCATTGTGGCCGATATATGCAAGCAAACCGATGATCAGGCCTGTTCCTGATGTGATCATCTTTACATAGATACCGCCTGCAATATCATTCAGTGTAAATTGTCCCGAGCTGGCAATACCGTAAAACAATTGTATCATACCCACAATGGTTCCCAAAAAACCGAACATCGGCGCGATACCGGCGATAAGTGAAAGGATGGAAAGGTTTTTTTCCATTGTGTACATTTCCAGCTTGCCCACGTTCTCCATACTTTTTTCTATCGCATCGATGGGTTTGCCGATCCTTTGTAAACCTTTATCGATCATTCTTGCAACGGGATTATTCGTATTCTTTGCGAGGTTGCGTGCGGCTGTTACATTTCCGCTGATGATATTGTCGCGGATGATGTTCATAAAATTCGGATCGATACGCGATGCTTTGCGGATGGCGAGTAAGCGTTCGATAAATACAAAGATCGCAGCCACCAATAAAAAATAAAGCGGGTACATGATCCATCCGCCTTTTTCCAGTAAGCTCCACAACGATATTTTTTCAGGGGCAGCGGGTATTGCGGCCGCTACTTTTTGCATGGTATCAATCTGCAGGAGATCAAACATCTCGTATAAATTTAGGTGACACTAAAATTAGATGCTTCTACAAAAGAACAGTACAGTTGTGAATAAAATTACGCTGGCCCGGTTTTTTATGAAAGCTTTTACACATATGGTTATTCCGGTTTGTATAACTACAGCTGAGAATTATGTTCTAACTTGTCTTAACAATTCATTTTTATGGAACTGACATCTTTCTGGCAATACGATTCAAAAGAAGTAATGAATGAGCTCAAAACCACTGATAACGGGCTCTCAGCAACGGAAGCTGCTAAACGTGTGGCAGCAAATACAGAAAAGAAAAAAACAAAGAACCCGGTTGTACAGGATGTATTGTTGTTTCTATCACAGTTTAAAAGCCCGTTAACACTTTTATTGGTAGCCGCAGTAGTATTGTCTGCTTTGCTTGGCGAAACATCAGATGTATACATCATTTTATTCATTCTGCTGGCAACGGGCATCATGAGTTTTATACAGGAAAGGAACGCTGGGGCAGCGGTAGAAAAATTAAGATCCATTATCCGCACCAAAGTAAAAGTGATACGCGATGGCAAAGAAACCAGTGTATTTACAGAAGAGGTAGCGCAGGGAGATATATTGAATTTTTCTGCGGGTGATATCATTCCTGCCGATTGCTTATTGTTTGAGGAAAAGGATCTTCATGTTAATGAAGCAACACTTACCGGTGAAACATATCCTGCCGAAAAAGCGGTTGGCGTTGTACCCGCCGAAACAGGCATATCAAAAAGAACCAACACATTATTTGAAGGAACCAGTGTTGTAAGCGGCTCCGGAAAAGGCGTTGCGGTGCTGACAGGAAAAGACACCGTGTTCGGGAATATTTCTGCGAGCCTGTCGAAACCCGCAGAAGAAACAGCATTTGAAGCAGGTATCCGGAAATTTGGTTATCTCTTAATGCAGATAACGATCGTGCTTGCCGTGATCATTCTGGCTGTTAATATTTATTTCGGCAAGCCATTGATCGATTCATTGTTATTTGGATTGGCGCTGGCAGTGGGTATGGCACCGGAACTGTTGCCTGCTATTATGACGATCGCCATGTCGGCCGGTGCAAAAAGAATGGCTGCACAGAAAGTGATCGTAAAAAAATTATCATCGATACAGAACCTGGGCGAGGTAAATCTTTTTTGTTCTGATAAAACAGGAACATTGACAGAAGGCGTATTAAAGGTTTCATCGATCGTTGGGATCGATGGAAAAGACAATGCATCTGTAAAAGAAATGGCTTTCTTAAATGCCAGTTTCGAAACCGGATTCTCCAACCCGATGGATGATGCATTACGCGCGCTCACAGATGTTTCAACAGAGGGTTATACCAAAACAGATGAGATACCTTATGATTTTTCGCGTAAATGTTTGAGTGTATCGGTTTGTAAAGCGGATCAATGCCGCATCATTACCAAGGGTGCGTTAAATAATATCATCGCCAAATGCACACAGGTTTTGCAGGCTGATGGGTCAACCACACCGATCGATAATGAAAAAGAAAAGATCAACCAGTTATATCAGCAATACAGCAACCAGGGTTTCAGAACAATTGGTGTTTGTTATAAAATGATCGATAAAGAAAAAGAAATATCGCCTGAAGATGAGCAACAGATGGTATTTGCAGGGTTTGTCCTGTTATTCGACCCGCCAAAAGAAGGCGTGGTAGACGTGATAAACGAATTAAAAAAGAACGGCGTTACACTCAAGATCATTACGGGTGATAATAAATTAGTAGCCACATTTATTGCAGATAAAATGGGCCTGAAGAATTGTATTGTTATATCGGGCGACGAGATCAATAAAATGAGCCCGGAAGCCCTGGTGCAAAAAGTACAGGAAGCCAATGTGTTTGCAGAGATCGAACCGCAGCAGAAAGAGAACATCATCAAAGCATTCCGCAAAGCAGGAAATACGGTGGCTTATATGGGCGACGGGATCAATGATGTGGCCGCCATCAATGCAGCCGACGTAGGTATTTCAACCAACAATGCAGTGGATGTTGCCAAAGAAGCAGCCGATGTGGTGTTACTTGAAAAAGATCTTGCCGTTTTAAATGCCGGCATTCTCGAAGGAAGAAGAACTTTTTTAAACACGCTGAAATATATCTACACCAATACCAGCGCCACTTTTGGAAACATGTTCAGCATGGCAGGCGCTTCATTGATATTGCCATTCTTGCCCATGTTGCCGCAACAGATCCTGATGACAAACTTTTTAACAGATTTCCCATACATGGCCGTTGCCGCAGATAATGTGGATGAAGATCAACTGATGGTTCCGCAAAAATGGAATATCAAACAGTTAAAGAATTTCATGATCGTATTCGGGCTGCACAGTTCGGTGTTCGACTACCTTACTTTTTATGCGCTCTATAAATTATTCAAAGCAGATGCCGATATGTTTCATACCGGCTGGTTCATAGAATCTATCTGCACAGAATTGCTGATCTTATTCGTGGTACGCACACATAAATCATTATTAAAAAGTATGCCGGGCAAATTATTGATCGCGCTGAGCGCTCTCGGGTTGGTGATCACACTTGCACTTCCTTTTATGCCATTTGCTGCAAGCCTTGGTTTTGTAGTACCGCCTTTTAAACTGATGGGCATTATCGCGGGAATACTGGCACTGTATGTAATTACAGCAGATATGATCAAAGTAATATTTTTCAAAAAAACTTATATATAGAATCCTGTATTAAAAATTGGTAGGATTTGTGCAGCTTTTGTAAATGCTTTTTTGTCTTAAGGTTCCCGTTGCAACCTTAAGATCAAAAAAATGAAAAGATCGCTCCTGCTCTTTGTTTGCAGCTTTACTATTCTGTTAGCGCAAGCCAAACCTGTTCACGCAAAAAATTTTGAAGACTCTATTTCCATCAGAACAACCAAACTGGAAGGCAACCTGTATTTTATTGATTGTGTAAATGGTTTCGGCGGAGGTAATGTAACTGCATCCATTGGTGAAGACGGGATACTTCTCGCAGACGATATGTATGCAATGATGTCGGGCAAACTAAAAGCTGCTTTACACAATATTTCAGACAAACCGATCAGGATCATCCTCAATTCACATTTTCACGGCGATCATATCCAGGGCAACAAAGAGTTTCAGAATTCTTCTATCATCATTGCGCATGAAAATGTAAGCAAACGGTTACTCCTGAATAATAAACCAACCGCTCCTACTATGGGGATGATGCCGTTTGTTACATTCCGTGACAGCCTTACAATACATTTCAATGGCGAAGATATTCAGATGATCCATTTCCCCAACAGCCATACTGATGGCGATGCGATGATCTACTTTACAAAATCAAAACTGATCCATTTGGGTGATATGTTCTTTTTTGGCATGTTCCCCGCGGTATATACGGAAGGCGGTGGAAATATCAAACAACTCATCGTTTCTATAGAACAGATCTTACAAAGAATTCCCGCAGATGTACGCGTGATCCCCGGCCATGGCGAAGTAGCCACTATGCATGATCTTTCCGAGTATGTAACTATGCTGAAAGAAACAGTTCATATTGTTGAGACGAATATGAATAATGGTAAAACATTGCAACAAATGCAACAGGAGAAAGTATTGTCCAAATACAATGCCCTCGGCGATGGCGGCGCACAAACAACCGATCAATACCTTGCTATGCTATATAAATTGTTATCAGTTGAAAAGAAGAGTTAACTTATTGTATCGCCACAGATTCACAGATCTTCACTGATTAATACCAGATAGTTTAATCGCAAAGCAAAGCCGCAAAGGATATTCTTTGCGGCTTTGTTTTTTATCTGAATAAATTCCAAAATTTCCCAATTATACTTTCCAAAATTTCTCTAAGTTGTCTTCTGCATTTCCTTCATCTTCACCATCGCCATGATCTGCCGCATATTATTTTCCATGCCTTCGGGGCTTCCATCCAAGAAAATAATGTTGCCCTTACCTACTTCAGCAAAATTTTTAATCGCTTCTGTCCACATACTGAATAAGATCACATTGGTATCGAGATTGGCCTGTTTCATTTGTTCAGCCGCCTGGCTCATGCCCTTGGCCACTTCTTCGCGGAAGAGCGCCACACCTTGTCCGCGTAACCGCGCCGCTTCTTTTTCTGCATTCGCTGAGATCTTTATCGCATTACCTTCTGCTTCTGCCGCTTTTGTTTTGGTGATGAGCAATGCCTGCCCTTCATTTTCTGCAGCGGCTTTTAAATTATTGCTTGCCACTACCCTGCTCATACTTTCCATGATCACCTGGTCGAAAGTGATATCATTGATCTGCAGATCCTGCAAATGATAACCCCATCCTTCTAATGAAATATCGATCTGTTGTTTCACAAATTCAACGATCTCTCTGCGCAATAATAAGATCTCCGCCTGTTTTTTTGTTGCCACAAACCCGCGTATGCTTCCTTCCACTGTGCGGATCAGTGCCTGCATCAGATCTTTATCACTGATAAATTTGAACGCCACATTCTTGATCGATTCCTCATCCTGGTTAATAACGGAATAAAGCAGCATACTTTTAAAATACACATTGGCCTGGTCGAGCGTAACGGCCTGGAACTCCAGTTCAACCGAGCGGTTCTGTATGCTGACCGTTTTAAAAACCTGTTCGAGTATAGGAATTTTAAAATTCAAACCGGGCCGTAAAATGCGCCTGTATTTTCCAAACATAGTTACTACGGCAATGGTTCCCTGGTTAACTGTAACGAGTCCGCTGAAAAGAATAAAGAGGGCAACGAGTACCCACCAATATTGTGCAAGCAAATTCATGATGTTGATTTTTATCTAAGTTACAATGTTAGTAGTGAAAAGGGTTAGTTTATTACAGCCGTGAGTCGTCAGTCGTAAGACGTCAGTAAAAAAAACTCACGATTCATACTCACGACTCACGTCTCACGCCTCACGACTATGCGTTTTCTTCCCAAACCTGCACCAACATCACCAGCATTTCAACCGCTTTCTCCATATCGCGTACGCCTATCCATTCATGTTTACTGTGAATGGCCTGCATACCGGTGAATAAATTCGGACAGGGCAAGCCCATAAAACTCAATCTGCTTCCATCCGTACCGCCGCGAATAGGTTCTTTGACCACGGTTAAACCAATACGCCTGTAGGCTTCTTCTGCATGTTTGGTTACTTGCGGATGCCGGTCAAGTATCTCTTTCATGTTACGATACTGTTCATGCACATCAAACTCCATCGAAGCGCTTGGATATTCTGACAGAACAGTTTGTGCAATATTTCTTAAACGGTTTTCATGAACTGCCAGTTGTTTTGTATCAAAATCACGAACGATACATTCGAGTGTTGCTTTTTCTGCCGATCCTTCCATCCGCAATGGATGAACAAATCCCTGTTTGGCATCCGTTGTTTCAGGCGACCATTCCTGTTTCGGCAAGGCTGTTAAAATTTCTCCCGCAACTTTCAACGCATTCACCATTTTATTTTTCGCATAACCCGGATGTGATATTACACCATGGATCGTGATCACAACACCATCGGCGCTGAATGTTTCATCTTCAAGTGTTCCAAGTTCGCCGCCATCTAATGTATACGCATAATCGGCGCCAAGTTTTTGCAGGTCGAGTTTTGCGGTGCCCTGCCCGACTTCTTCATCGGGTGTAAATAAAATTTTTACCGGGCCATGTTTGATCTCGGGGTGTATCATTAAATAATTGGCCATATCCATGATCTCTGCAACACCGGCTTTATCATCGGCGCCCAGCAAAGTTGATCCGCTTGCGGTGATAATATCATTGCCGATATGTTCTTTTAAATAAGGATGATCAGTAGTTTTTATTATTTGAGATACATCATCCGGCAACACAAGATCTTTTCCATCATAATTTTTATGCAGTAACGGTTTCACATTGGTTCCGCTGCAATCGGGCGCAGTGTCTACATGGCTGCAAAAACAGATCACCGGAATTTTTTTATCGGTTGTAGCAGGGATGGTTGCATACACATACCCATATTCATCAGTATGTGCATCGGCAATACCCATTGCGATCAATTCTTTTACTAATAACACTGATAAATTTTTCTGCTTCTCACTACTCGGATGTGTATTGCTTTGCGGGTCGCTCTGCGTATCGATCTGCACATAACGCATAAATCTTTCTGCAACAGTGTAGGAATAATTTTGCATCGAAATAATTTTCAGCAAGATAAGTTAAATGGTACGCGGATGACGCGGATCAAACGGATAACCGCAGATCTTATCCGCGCAGATCCGCAACATCCGTGTCATCCGCGTGCCATTTACCATTATGAATAAATTTATTTATCACTTGCAAATACAAAAACCGTTTTCTATTTTGTTCATCAAACCAAAACCATCCTTTATGAAGAGAACAATTGTTGGCGCCATCGTTGGCGGCCTGCTGATCTTTATCTGGCAATCATTTTCCTGGACCATGCTGGATATGCACCGGCCTGCACAGGATTATACACCGAAGCAGGATACGATCATGAGTTTTTTAAATGCCAACCTCGATGAAGGCGGCTATTTAATGCCGTCCGTCCCCAAAGGCACTTCGGCTGATGAGATGATGAAAAAAGGAGAGGCCAACCAGGGCAAACCCTGGGGTTTTGTGCAGCTTC
>JABDAP010000002.1:0-42419 GCA_013289065.1 Bacteroidota bacterium
CGATCAGCAACAGGTAAAAAAAATATTTACTGAAATACATTCCTTTGATATACTTGTAAACTGTGCAGGTATTGCCCATATCGGCAAAGCCGGCAATACTTCGGAAGAAGATTTTGAAAAAATATTCCGTGTAAATGTAAAAGGCACTTATAATTGTTTGCATGAAGCCATTCCCATATTCCAGCAAAAAAGATCAGGTGTGATATTGAATGTTGCTTCCATCGCTGCAATAGTTGGTATCGATGACCGCTTCGCGTACAGTATGAGCAAGGGCGCGGTTTTTACTATGACATTGAGTGTGGCTAAAGATTATATCAATGAAAACATCCGTTGTAATTCCATTTCACCAGCGCGTGTGCATACACCGTTTGTGGATGGGTTTATCAGCAAGAATTATCCCGGACAGGAAAAAGAAATGTTTGAAAAATTGTCCAAAACACAGCCGATAGGCAGGATGGGTAGTGTGGAGGAAGTAGCAGCGCTCGCTTTATACCTGTGCAGCGATGAAGCAGGTTTTATAACAGGCAACGATTACCTGATCGACGGCGGGTTTATCAAATTGAACAGTTAAGAAATTTTACTAAACAATACTGATTTATGAAACTGATCCGTTTTGGCGAAGCAGGCAAAGAAAAACCGGGCGTACATATCAATGGGAACAATTATGATGTGTCGGGGTTTATTAAAGATTATGATGAAATGTTTTTTGCCAATGGCGGTATTCAGCATCTCTCATGGATGATCATGCAGCATGAAAATATGTTGCCTAAAATACAAACAGGAACACGTTTGGGTTGCCCTGTAGCCAAGCCTTCCAAGATCCTTTGCATCGGTTTGAATTATGCAAAACATGCAAAAGAAACCAATGCCGTTATTCCCCAAGAACCGATCCTGTTTATGAAATCAACTACCGCTATTAACGGACCGGATGATGATATCATGATCCCCAAAAATTCCGTAAAAACAGATTGGGAAGTAGAACTTGCTTTTGTTATCGGTAAACGCGCCGCTTATGTTTCTGAAGAAGATGCGATGGATCATGTTGCGGGCTATTGTTTGCATAATGATGTCAGCGAAAGAGAATTTCAACTGGAACGCGGCGGCACATGGGATAAAGGAAAAGGCTGCGATACCTTTGCACCACTAGGCCCATGGCTGGTTACAAAAGATGAGATCAAAGACCCGCACAAACTTCGGTTGTGGTTAAAAGTGAATGACAAAATGATGCAGGATGGAAATACCGATGACCTCATTTTTAATATTCCGCAACTCGTTTCATACCTCAGCCGGTTTATGACATTATTGCCTGGCGATATTATTTCAACAGGCACGCCGGCCGGTGTGGGGCTCGGTTTCAATCCACCCGTATATTTAAAGCCAGGCGATATCGTTGAGCTGGGAATTGATGGGTTAGGTGTATCCAAACAAAAAGTAATTGCATATCAATGACCTCTCTCAAAGAAGATCACAGCACCCCTTCAGGGGCAGGGGGTAAAAAAAATGTAATTGACTCTCACCAGCATTTCTGGAAATACCATCCGCAGATACACGGATGGATCAATGATGAGATGCAGGTGATCCGCAAAGATTTTTTACCCGCTGATCTTTTACCACTGTTAGCAGAAAATAATATTGCAGGATGTATTGCGGTACAGGCTGATCAAACGGAAAGCGAAACAGATTTTTTAATTGGGTTAGCAACTGAAAATAATTTTATTAAAGGTATTGTGGGTTGGGTAGATCTACGGGCAGATGATATTGAAGAACGTTTGCAGCACTATCAACAGCAGTCAATTGTAAAAGGTTTCCGCCATGTTTTACAGGGAGAAAAACCGGAATTCATGTTGCAGGAAAAATTCCTTCGTGGCATCGGCGCATTAAAAGAATTTGGGTTTACGTATGATATATTGATCTTTCCGCAACACCTTCCTGCAGCAATAAAACTTGTTCAAAGATTTCCCGGACAAAAATTTGTGATCGATCATATGGCAAAACCGGATATTAAAAATGGGTTGATAGATAGCTGGAAAGAAAACATACAGTTCATTGCACAGTTTCCAAATATTTATTGCAAACTAAGCGGTATGGTTACTGAAGCAAACTGGAAAACATGGAAAAAAGAAGAACTGTTTCCTTATCTTGATGTAGTAACAAACGCTTTCGGCATTAACAGGTTACTGTATGGTTCCGATTGGCCGGTTTGTCTGGTAGCGGCATCGTATGCCGAAATGATCAGCCCTGTAAAAAAATATTTTTCAACGTTCACAAAAACAGAACAGGAAGCGGTCTTTGGCGGTAATGCGTTTCAATTTTATCATCTATAATTTTACCTATCATGGATCTGCAGCTAAAAAATAAAGTGATCATTGTAACAGGCGGCGCCAGAGGTATCGGCGAAGGCATTGTGCGGTTACTTGCAGCCGAAGGCGCTGTACCTGTAATTGTTGGAAGGAACGAAGCGGACAATAACAAACTCGTTACAGAGATAGAAACCGCTGGTGGCATGGCTTCACAGGTTGTTGCAGAATTATCCGACCCTTCTCAATGCGAAAAAGCCGTTCACTCTGTGATCAAACAATTTGGCAGGATAGAAGGCCTGGTAAATAATGCAGGTGTGAATGATGGCATTGGCCTTGAAAAAGGCAACTATGAAAAATTTATGGAGAGCCTGCATAAAAACCTTGTCCATTATTATTTGATGGCACATTTTGCTTTGCCGGAACTGATCAGGTCAAAAGGTTCTATTGTTAATATCACATCAAAAACAGCAGAGACGGGCCAGGGCAATACATCCGCTTATGCCGCAGCAAATGGCGGGCGCAATGCACTCACAAGAGAATGGGCCGTTGAATTATTAAAATACAGCGTGCGTGTAAACGCAGTGGCAGTAGCCGAATGCTGGACACCCGCTTATGAAACATGGGTAAAGACATTAGCCGAACCGGAAAAAAAATTAAAAGAGATCAATTCGAAAATTCCATTCGGGAACAGGATGACAACAAGTGAAGAGATCGCAAATGCAGTAGTGTTCCTGTTATCAGAAAGATCAAGCCATACAACCGGCCAGATCATTCATGTTGATGGCGGTTATGTGCATCTTGACAGAGCTCTCGCAAATGCCTGATAACTCCGCGCCTCCGCGGTGAAAAGAGTATGGGTTTTTTTTACCGTGGAGACGCAGAGAAAAGATATTTCAGTAATCCTCAAATAAAACAAATGAAACAAAGATCTTCTGCAATAAAACAGTTTCTTTTTCTCTGTACAGTTTTATTGCCGGTAACAATATTTGCGCAGGCGGATAAATGGATACAGCCGGGCGAGATCTGGCCCGATCAAAATGGCAACCATGTGCAGGCGCATGGCGGCGGTATTACCAAAGTAGGCAAGATCTATTACTGGTATGGCGAAGAACGCAGGCAGGGGCTGGATTCGAACCTGCGTTATGTTAGCTGTTATGCATCAAAGGATCTGATGAATTGGGAATTTAAGGGAGATGTATTGCAATTAGCAGACCCTGAAAACCTGGGAAGGCGCTGGGTTTGCGAGAGGCCGAAAGTTTATTACAATGCAAAGACAAAAAAATATGTGATGTATCTTCATCTGGATAACAGCAGTTATAAACTGGCGCGCGTAGCAGTCTGCATCAGCGACAAACCGGATGCGAATTACACTTATGTAAAAAGTTTTCGCCCGCTGGAACATGAGAGCCGGGATATAGGCCAGTTTATTGATGATGACGGACAGGCGTATTTAATTTTCGAAGACAGGCCACTTGGTTTTCACATCGCAAAACTGTCTGACGATTATATGAATGTTGAAAAAGAAATGTGTCTTGTAAAAATGAAACTTGAGGGTGGGGCAGTGGTTCATTACAATGGTTTGTATTATGCCATCGGTTCTGCTTTAACGGGATGGAACGCAAACCCGAATAAATATGCAACAGCCACTTCATTGGAAGGGCCATGGTCGGAATTTAAAGATATTGCGCCACCGGAAGTAAAAACATATGGCTCACAATCAACACTGATGCTGAAAGTGGTTGGCAAGAAAAAAACAACCGTAATATTTATGGGCGATATCTGGAAGCCGCGTACACAATGGGATTCACGTTATCTCTGGATGCCATTAGAGATCGGAGATGGTAAATTATGGCTACCCGAACCAAAGCCATGGAAGATCGATGTGAAGAGCGGTGAAGTAAAGCTGAAAGAAGTTAAATAGATTAAAGAAGTTAAATGGGGTTAAAAAGGTTGGCAACAAGTTTAACCTTTTTAACCCCATTTAACTTCTTTAACTTAATCCATTACTTTTATTAAAACCAACCCGTATGTTTCTGCAAAATAAAACGGCCATTGTTACCGGTGCCGCACAAGGCATTGGTTTGGAAATATGCAAACAACTGGCCGGCCATGGAGCAAATGTTCTCTTGAACGATATTGATGAAACCCTTGCCACCAAAGCGGTCGCAGGTATTTGTTCAAACAATGAAAAAGCAAATTGTATTTCCCTTCCCGGTGATGCCGGCAATGTTTCCTTTATTCAGCAAATGATTGATACAGCCGTTACACAATTCGGCAGCCTCGATATGGTAATTGCCAATGCAGGTATCACTTTGTTCGGAGATTTTTTTACTTACACACCCGCATCTTTTTTTCGTGTGATGGAAGTTAATCTTGGCGGCACTTTTTTTCTTGCACAGGCAGCTGCAATACAAATGAAAAAGCAGGAATCCGGTGGGTCATTGTTATTTATGTCCTCTGTTACCGGCCACCAGGCACATAAAGATCTTGCAGCTTACGGTATGAGTAAAGCTGCCATAGAAATGCTTGCAAAAAATTTAGTGATCGAGCTCTCTCCCTATAAAATAAATATAAATACGATCGCACCGGGCGCTACTGTTACTGAAAGAACATTGGAAGACCCGTCCTATCAAACAACCTGGGAAAAGATCACACCGATGGGCCGCCCTGCTTCTGTTTCGGATATTGCACACACTGCTTTATTTCTTGTGTCTGAAAATGCAAAACATATCACGGGCCAAACAATAATTGTTGATGGGGGATGGACGAGTGTAAGCCCGTCACCATATTAAATGAACAACTATGATTTGTATTTGTTTTATTCTGCCCCCGCCCCTGAAGGGGAGTTAATGTGTCTTAAAGGGGTAAAAAGAAATATTATAAAGGCCTTACCATAATATTTTTAAAATGCACAATGCTGTTCGGGTCGTGCCCCTGCAGGGCAAATGTTCCGCTTGATATGATACGTTGTGCATTATCTGCCGAACGCTGCACATTATCCGGCTCTGTATAATCAACCACTGTTTTATCATTGATCTTTATGATCACTCTTTTGCCTACTACTTTTACATATTCGGTGTACCATTCGTAATCTTTTGCATACACTTCTTTCACATCTTCAATTCCATATAAACTGCCGGTTCTGCGCCAGTCGGTATGCGAATTATTTACCTGCACTTCATAGCCTTTTGATGGCCAGCCACCTTCCTGGTAAGCGGTATGAAAATAAATACCTGAATTGGCCCCGGGGTATGTCATCACATCGGCTTTCAATTCAAAATTTTTGAAGTTATGATCCAGTACATTTCCGTTGTAAAAAAGATGTGCCGTTTTTCCATGAACGATGATCATTCCACTGTCAACACTGAATGTTGCCGCATTCTCGCCAACGCGCCAGTCGGCGATCGATTTGCCATCGAATAATGATATCCATTTTCCGGATTGGTTCTTATTGATCTTTGTAAAAGAAACAAGGATGAAAAACAGCAGGCAGGCCGGTACAAATTTTTTCATGATAGGGCTGATTATGGTGATGTGATTGGTTTGATGAAACTACTGATTAATATTGATTATTATTGTAACCGAAATTTACCGCGATGGCAGAAATTCAGATCGTAGTAGTTGATTCAGGGTCCGTTTATATTGAAAAGCTCAATAAACGTTTGTATCATGAGATCGAATGCGATAATTATTATCATGAAGTAACAGAACTGGTAAGCGGCTACCAGCGCTCACTGCATTTGTTCCATCACATCCAGAACCCTTCTTTTCTACCCATCCTCTTACGCAGTTATGAAACACTGGAAGGAACGAGTATGTATTCAGGGAAAGTGCTTTCTATCCGCAAATATTATATCCATGGCAATAACGGGCCCGAAGGGCGCCTGAAGATCGAAGCCGATAACAAACAGTTATACGATATCCCGCTGGAAGCGCTGGAGCAGTTGGGTATGGCATGATTCGCCACCGATTTTCTACAATCCATTAAGTACATATTTTCCTTTGTTTTTATTGTGGAACAATGAACACAAAAGCCTGCGAAATAGAGCCATACAGATCATTTGAACATGGCATATGCTTTTCAGAAAAACAGGTATTCAATCATTTAAAATGAATTGTTATGCCAACAAAAACAAAAAAAACAATGCCGTCACAGTCTAACTCAGACATGAACCGCAGTAACGGAAAACAAACAACCACTTCTTCTAAAAGAGGTGCCATGGATTCTGCTAAAAGAGAATCCGAGTCAGAAAATCTAAATAGAAGGAACAGCAGCCAGAAAAATGCCGGCCAATAGCTGTTTTAAAAATGAAAAAGCCTTTGCATTTACAGAAAATACGAAGGCTTTTTTATTTATTTTATTCGATCAGTTTACGCGCCTGTTCGGAATCGTACTCTTGTTAACGGCGTAAAGATCTTTCCTTCCAGGCCGTTATAGTCATAAAAAAAGACCCATCCTGTTAAAGAATGGATCTTGATCAATCAGGAAGAATATTTTTATCTGTTAATAAACATCTGGCCACGTATTTCTCCATTAGGGTTTGCTACCGTGCCCATCATAAAGAACATGTTGCCGGCGGATAACTGGGTAGCCTGGTCGTTTGACAAAGTGAGCCAGCCAATATAAGAGCCCGATGTTGACGAACTGGGGGTTATAGGGCTCATGATCCATGCCTGCCCTACGCCTGTAACATTATTATTGGAACCCGGAGTGCCAATGTATAATGCACCTGAGTTTGGAGTGCCTGTCATATTGCTCCAGGCAACAGTGTACGTAATCACATTGGAATAAGGATCGTATGTTCCGGAAATTGTTGCAGAACCGTTCGTGGTTACTTTCGGAACCATCTGGCCACCGGTTGCAGTGCCGGATAAATTAAAACTGGCGCTGCTGCCATTGCCATCTGATTTTGTGCAACTGCTTAAAATAAGTGTGCTGCAAAAAGCCAATGCTGAGAACAGCATGATCTTTTTTATGAACTGAATCGTTTTCATGTGATAGTTTTTGTTTTAAGGTTATAACCTGTTTCGTTAAAATCATATGCCATCGTGAAAAACCATTATGTGGATTTTCTTAGACACCTTAGCTGCTACGCCTTCGCTCGCTTACAAGGATCGTATGGTTTTCTACAATTATCCTGTGCAGTTGTGGAATAAAGAACACAATATGGGATCGGCTTCACAGAGCTGGTATAATTTTTCAAGCGATGGTCGCATACTAAATCCATTACTAAAACAAAATTTTATGGCTAAGTATTCAAAAAAAGCGGGCGACAAAGTTGAAAAAGCTATGCACGAAAAAAATGCCGGCACTTTAAAAAGCGGCAGGAGCGGTAAAACGGTAACCAGCCGTAAACAGGCGATTGCCATAGGCCTCTCCGAAGCAAGGGAAGAAGGGGCGAAAGTGCCTGAAAAGAAAACTGCTGCAAAAAGATCAGCCACAAAGAAAAGCGCGCCTAAGAAAGCCGCGAAAAAAAGTACCGGGAAAAAATAGCACTATAGAAATGCTGCAGCTTTACTACCTGCTATTAGAAAGCAATGGTATTTCTCTTTGTATATACATCTTTATCCTTTTTTCGCAGCCGATATCAAATACACATTGATAAGAATATAAGCTGCCAGAAAGACCATGGACGTTACCCTGTCGAAACGGTTGGCTTCTTTTATTTTATTCTTTTTTACAAGCGTAAGCGCATAAACGGACGAAGTAACTACCGCAAAAATAAAGAACAGCGTAATGCCATGCAGTGCATCAACCAGGGTGAAAGAGGTTGATTCGGGAAGTGCGGAGTCTACAATATATTTATTGCCGATCGCTGCAAACAATGCGCCTACGCTCAACCCAAACCGCGAATCGATATTATCTGCATGTATATAAAAACAGATAAATGATATCATGAACGCCACATACATTCCCAAAAACATTTTCCAGAACAGGTCGCTCGCATCACGTTTGATACTGATCTTTACTTTATACGTGCTGTATTCGGTATGCGGTTTTGGCTCGGTTGGGTCGCCAAAAGCTGTTTCATAAGCCTTAATGCCGGTTGATACAAGAAAGCTATCGATCGCCCATCCTTTTAAAGTAAATCTCGGATCATAATTATTACCGAGCGTATCGATCACAAATACAAGATCCTTTGAATCGAACTGCGAATTTTCAATAGACAGCCGCAGCTTCTGCTGATCAAACGGAAAGTTGCCGATCTTCCATGAATCTTTCAGTACAAGCTGCAGTTTCATCAACATATAGATACCGTTCGAAGAATCCACGGTAGTAAATAATTTATTAACGGTCTTTGCCTGCGGGATCTCGAGGTTCTGTGCAAAATCAAAAGCTTTGTTCTTGTATTTTAACCATAGCCAGAGATCGGCTGTGTATTCATTTTGTTTGAAATCGATGTCATGAATGCTGGTAACATATAAACCCGTTCTTACCGTATCAGGAAGTTTTTTTTCGGCAAAAGATGTTCCGGAGAAAGATAATATGGACAGGGCAAGGCAAATGCTCTTCAGCAGTGATCTTTTCATGCAGTTTTTTTTTTGGGTAGCGGAAAGTTAGTAATTAATAAATAAAAAATTTCTCTGCGGCTCATCTGTGAAAAATTCTGAAACAGTTGCCTGTTGAATTTTGTAAATGTTTCACCGCGGAGAAGGCGAGAAGCAGCGGTTTCGCAGCGTATTCAAATAAGTACACGATCATTGGGCCGCTGGCATATATTTTTAATTGATCATGAGATGAAACATACATCTACCTATCTGATCATACTGAGCCTGTTCACAGCATTGTTATTTGCGTTTGTGATCCAGCCAACACCGGGATCGATCAAGGGAAGGATCATTCCTGCAAATGCGGCGCTTCATGCATGGGCAGTTTCTAACCAGGATACCGGAACAGGTGTGATACAGAACGGGGCTTTTGTGATCAATAACCTGAAAGAAGGAAGATACCGGGTAATTATTGAAGGGTTGCATCCTTATAAAACCACCGACAAACTTGATGTGGTTGTTACCGGCGGGAATATCACTGATGTAGGCGATATCACACTTGATCAATAATATACGGAACAGATGTTGCAGTAAAATAATAAAGAAATAAAGACACATATACGGCGTTGTTATCAACCCCCTGATTAAGCCTGCGGATCTAATGTCTGTGGGCTTTTTTATTTTGCGGATACTTCGTCTTTAAATGAAAGCCGGATCAGTTTTTCAGGCCTTTGTTCAAGTATCTGAATTTTATCAAGGCCTTTTTGCGTGATGGAAAACTGGAGCGTATTGGCTTGTGCAATGATCACCATTGCTTCTTCCTGTAAAGAAAGCAGGTGTTTGTAGATCAGATCCCAATCAAAAGTTGCATGCAGGATCATTTCCCTGGGTGTACATAAATAATGCGTCGGGTTAGGCTCATCCTGTGCGATCTGTGCAAGTGTTTGAAGCGTAAAATACTGGTTCTCCATTCCTACAAGATAAATGAGTTGGTAAAAATGTTGCATCAATCCTGCCCATTAGTTATTCACAATGAGTAAAAGCGGTTTGACGGGGCACAAAATCAACACATTAGCATGATGATGATCTTGATAAGTAATATTTTTTTCGTTAAAAAGAATTAACGTTTTAACTGTTTGAGGATGTCTTTTCTAAACGGGCCATACAATTCGATCGCATGTTTGATCTCTTCATGTGTGCGCCATGGATGTTCCTTGTGCAGGTATTCCACTTCATTAGGATCATTTTTATCCACCCGTATCGCATCCTGCTTGCCGGTTTTTGTTTTGTCGTCCATAAAATATATTTTCTGATACAATGAAAAAATCCTGCCAATATCAACAAATTCCAGTGCAAAATTTTCCACATAGTTTGCGATGGATAGAAGAGGGTATAAGTTTTTACATATTTAATTTATGGAAAATGAATTCTATCTCATTAAGTAAAAACGAATTGTATGTTAGAAAAGAGAACCTCCATGCGCCAGAACAAAGTGGCTCCGATAAGTGATGAAGCATTTGAACAGCTGGAAAAAAAATATGGGATCGATGTAGAAACATTGCGCAAAATGGCAACAGAGCTTCGTTACTCAAGACCTAAGCTGGAAGCGCATTTGACCGTATTGGCGTATGAAGCCAAGAAAAGAATGTAGAAAAGCAGAAGCATAAAGGGTGGCATGAGATTAGAACTATACTAAAGATGAAAAGGACAGTGTTAATAGTAGATGATGAAATTGATCTTTGTTTATTGATCAAAAGTTACCTTGGCAAAAAAGATTGCCAGGTATATATAGCACACTCACTGAAGGAAGGAATACAAAAACTGGAAACGATCAAAACGGATGTACTTTTTCTGGACAACAATCTTCCTGACGGAACCGGCTGGAAAGAAGCGCAAAACATACATACCAGGTTTCCCTGGCTCCATATCAATTTAATGAGTGCAGTTACCAATGCACAGGCAGCGCCTGTAAAACCGGGCGATACATTCCAGATCCTGGAAAAACCGATGAGGCTTTCCGATATGGAAAAGTACCTCGGCTGATCAAGCTAATAGTTCAGATACTTTTTCTGCGAAATACCAAACGCCATCATTTTTTCATAGAGATGAAGCCTTGTTAAACCAACCGCATCAGCCAATTCCTGGTGGCTGCCGCTTGAAAGGATATGATCTTCGATCAAATGTTTTTCTTCGAAAAGTTTCGACCTTACTTTCATCAACAATTTCCCCAGGTTATTTTCACCAACATTTTTGCATACGCCCCAGAAGGTGTCCCGCCAGTCATTGCCTTCGATCAATTCCGTAACGCCGGTGGCCATCAGCGCTTTTGCGAGCAATGGTTCCTTTCCGCCAAATTTGATGAACAGTAATTCTTCCATCACCCGTAGCTTTAATTCTTTTGTCCAGTAACTATCCGGTTTCATATTATGACCGGCTAAAAATTCTTTTGCATCGCCGGGTGTAGGGCAGGACTGGATCATAACTTTTACAGCAGGGTTCTCTATTTTAGATGAAACATAGGCATGTTCCAAAGTAGGATAGATAAGCCCTTTCCAACTAATATAACATGGCCAGAAATTGGAGAGGAACCTGTATTCGTGCTGGAAGGAAGTGATGGGTTGCATGAAAGGGAATTAGGATGATGTATTAACTGAATAGATCTCGCATTGGCCGAATAATCAAATAGAATCGGGCACATCAAGTTTTTCAACCTTGGCTTCCGTATGCGTTCGTTTTACTAAGTGTACCTGATCAGCATCAACGGTGAAATAAAACGTTTCGGCCCAATCTGCACTGGCCATTCTATGCATACTGAAACTATCCTTTGTAAAATATATTTTTATTTTACCGGGAGTTTTGGTTAAGATGATCTTGCCAAAACTTGTTACATAATTAGCTCCCGACGGGCGAATGTTACATTCTTTTAATTCATTTAGCACAGCCGTATCATTCCTGAACCATTTTCTTTCAAAAGCAAGGTATTCATCCGAACATTGATAACCGATGCCGAGCGCTAATGGAAGTTTGCAGCTGTATCTAACCGGCTTTGCATCATATTCAAGATCGCAATCGGTTCCGGCATAGGTAGCAATAAATCCAAGTATGGCTCTCTCCGCTTCGGTCATTTTTTTGAAGTAAGAAAGATTTAATCCGGAATAAAACCCCCTGAAGTCCTGTAAACTTTTATTCCCGCTTTTTTTGGAACCGAGAATGATGATAGAAACCGGCTTTGATGCGATCGTGTTCTTTGTTTTGTTTACCGGCTGGGATAACACGGTGTTACAAATGATCAGTAAACAGTAACAGGTACAAATAATGGATGTTTTATTCCGGGTGATCATATAATAAAATTAATGTTACTTTTCTGCCGGAACTTTCGACCGTATATAATCCGCCAATCCCTTATTACCTGCAGTAGCCTGTGCCGTTGCAACAGCAGTCAGCATTTCATTGACCGCAGGTGTTCCAAAACGTGCAAGGAATGCGGGAAGATCATCCCTGAAAACAACCAGCATATCAACCTGTTTTCTTACCTGCGCCTCATTTTTTGTTCTGCTGAGTGCATTGCCAAGTGTTTGCAGTTTCCCGATCCTTGTATTGGTACTGGATTGTTCGAAAACATCATATACATATGCAAAATCATTTTCTTCGCCGCGCGAAAGGATATCCATGATGGCAACCTGCAATTGCCCTTTGGCAGGTTGTTTGGCGAGCCATCTTGCCATTCCAATTGCAGTAACGGAATCAGCTTTTCCCAGCGACTCGAGCCCTGCACCTGCAACAGAATAAGAAGAATCTTTGATGGCCTGCAAATAAATGGGCTTGTATGCCGGCAGGTCTTTTTGCATCAAAGTGTATACAGCGCCCTGCCTTACAAACGCATCCGGATCATGTTGTGCGAGATCTTTTACAATCGTTTCCATTTCATTTCTAACTGTATCGTTGGTAAAGTCAAGGTTTGATATAATGAGGTTACGTAACTGCGGCTGTTTATCTTTCAGCGCCATTTTAAAAAACGCCAGCCTGTCCGGTTCCTGTTTGTGATTGATAAAAAACCCCACCGCTTCTCTTCTGTCAACATATAAGCCACCATAATGATACTGGAAGTCGAACATCACCGCCGTCTTGTGATCTGTTTTGTCGGACAATAATATCTTATCTGCATCAACATTTATAAGATTTGGCTTTGCAGTTACTGCAAATGAAAAAGTATCCACTGCATTGTTGGCCCAGACCTGGTATCTTTTTTTCGACAACCCCTCATACACATCGATCGCCAATGGGAGTTTGAAAAGACTTGGTTGCAGTTGTTTGATGATCACTTTGGCAATTCCGTTTTCGTAATCATAAGAAATATCGAGCTTCGGGTGCCCCTGCCCGTAATACCATTGATTAAAGAACCAGTTCAGATCTTTGCCTGTTACCTGCTCAAATGCGAGCCGTAAATTGTTTACTTCCGCCGAACCGAATTTATTCGCGGTAAGATACTGGTGAAGCGATTTGAAAAATGCAGAGTCGCCCACATAGTGGCGAAGCATATGTAAAATAGCGCCGCCTTTCTGATAACCTACATCATCAAAAGCATCGATCGCATTTTCATAATGAAAACGTACCAGGCTTTTGTTCATCCCATCACGGTCGCTGAGATAATTTCTGCGGTCGAGATAAATGTGTTCATCGCCTGCCTCTTTTCCATACTTGTATTCATCCCATAATGTTTCCCCGTAATCGGCAAAAGATTCATTGAGTGTGATGTTGCTCCAGCTTTCCGTGGTAACATAATCGCCGAACCACTGGTGAAATAATTCGTGTGCTATGATGCCATCCCATAAACTATTGCCATCAACCAGTTCTCTTGCATCCTGCTGTACGCCTTCGTCATGCAGCGTGATGCTGGTGTTTTCCATCGCACCGAAAATATAATCCCTTCCGCTAACCTGGTCGTACTTGGGCCATGGATAATCAACGCCGGTGATCTTTGAATAAAATGCGATCATTTCAGGCGTGTTGCCAAAAGTTCTCCGTGCATACGGTGCGTATTCTTTTTCAACATAGTAATTCACTTCTTTATTCCTGTAATGGTCTTTGATCACTGCCCAATCACCCACACCGATAAAAATAAGATATGGCGCATGCGGCAGATCCATTTTCCAGGTATCGGTACGTGTGCCGTCGTTGTTTGTTTTTTGACTTGCCAGCAAACCATTCGAGAGTGTCAGGTATTTTGCCGGAACCGTCATGGTTATTTCATCGGTTGTTTTCTGGTTGGGTTTATCGATTGTGGGAAACCAGTAGGAGTTGGCTTCTGTTTCGCCCTGCGACCAGATCTGCACAGGTTTGCCTTTTACTTCATTATGTGCGTTGATAAAATATAAACCCTTTTCACCAGGCATCAGCGAAGGATGCGCGGCTTTGTATTCATCGGGTTTGGAAGTGTAATTGATGTATAAGATATAATTCTCGCCTGCATGATATGTTTTGTTCAGCGTGATATGCAGGTTCATATTATCGTATGTATAATGAAGCGGGATATTTTTTCCGTTGTTCACAACGCATACTTCATGGATAGCCATTCCTTTGGCATCGAGGCTTACTGAATCGGAAGGATAAAAATGCGGGTGTAGTGTGATCCATGCTTTGCCATGCATCCATGATTTATCGTAATCAAAATGCAGATCAAGTTTGGTATGTACAAGGTCGCTCAGTTTTGGCTCCGCGGCCCTGTATATCCGTTTCCATGCAGTATCTCCCTGCGATTGGGCAGATGCCATGTTACTGCCGATAGAACAAAAAGCAAAAACGGCAACGATAAAAATTCTCATACTGGTATTTTTTGGTTAACCAATATACTGTTTTTTAGATAGCGTTCCGGTTTGAAAAATCAAACAAATCAAAACTGCGCCTCCGCGCCTTTGCGTGCATTTTTTCACACAAAGGTGCGGGGCCGGTTTAATTCCACTAATTCAATGATGCGCAGCCTGATTATTCAGCCACAGACACCACAGACAGGCACAGAATAACACAGTTTTTTTTCCGGCCTGTCTGTGGAAATAATTTTGTATTTAGTTAAAGTAATGTAATGCCATGTTCTTCTTTGGCTATGAACAGATAATTTTTTTGTATTTTTTGTCTACTAAATGTAGCCTTATGAAAAAAACGTTGGCCTTATTTAAAATATTCCTGTCTGCATGCCTGCTGATTATTATAACACGCAGCCAGGCCCAGCAGCCCGTTTCTATTGCGGGTGCTGTTGAAAGACAATTGAACAACATTGAAAAAAACATCATCAGTGTTGCGGAAGCGATGCCGGAGGAGAAATTTTATTTTACTCCTGAAACACTTTCGATCAAAGGAAGTGAACTGAAAGGCGTACGGACTTTTGCAGCACAGGTAAAACATCTGGCTACAGATAATTTCGCTATCTGGAGCCCGGTAACCGGCGATGCACTTCGCGCTGATATAAAAGATGTGAATGGCCCTGAAAACATACAAACCAAAACACAGATCATACAATACCTCAAAGAATCCTTTGCCCTTGGACATAAAGCCATTGCAACACTGACTGAAAAAAATGCGATGGAGATGATCCCGTTCCGCGGGACGAAACTGCCAAGGCTGGATCTTGTTTTTTATGCATTGACGCATGACAATGACCATTATGGCCAGATGATCGTTTACATAAGATTGGCCGGGATCGATCCGCAAAAGATCGTGATCAAATAAACCAGGTTAAAAAATGTTTCATTTTTTGTAACAAAAGCGGCCGTACCATGTATAAAACTATTTGAGTGCGTATATTTAAGTGTTAACTGCTACTTCAATTAAATACTTGCCAATGAAAACGATCATCTGCCTTATTGCATTATTTACTATCATGGATTGTTCCGGCCAAACAGTTACACCCAACCCGCCAATAACAGCAACACAAAAGGATACATCATCAGCCGGCGTTATTTTCTTTGAAGATTTTAATAACAATAAAAACAACTGGACAGTTGCAGACAACAAAAGTTTAAGGTCAAGAATTGATGGCGGGTTGTATTATTTAACTGCTGTGGGCCATGCATATGGAGAAGCGCAGGAAGTTAAGATCAATACCCGCAAAGATTTTGAAATTGAAACACGGATAAAGATTTCGGCAGGTAATTCAGAACATAAAAATTATTACAGCATGCTTTTCTGGGGGCGTGAAGCAATGAACAGCTATTATTTTACATTCGCCAAAGATGGTTTTTGTTTCTGTAGAACTTTGTGGCAGTAAAAATCAGAGTAGTTGTACCACGGAGAACGGTTCGTTACAAAAAACTACGCTTAACCCTGACGATTTCAATGTGTATATGGTTAGAAAAAAAGGCAACACGTATTCATTTTTTGTTAACGGCACACAATTTTACGAAATGCCTTTCGCTCCATTCTTCGGAAATCTGATCGGAATTGGCGCGGGCAGGAATGTAAGCCTCGAAATTGATTATTTGAAAGTGATTTATCTATAACCTGGCCTGGTTAAGCGCAATACTCGATTGCGTTGACCAGTCATTCGGTTTTGATCCATTGCATTGTAGACGTTGGTATGCATTTTCGTAGAATAAATACTACTAAATTTCTTCCCATGCTTTTCTGTTTTTATTAACACAAATTAATTTTGTGTTTAACATTATATTTAAATAACTCGTGTCATTTTTTTATTTAACTTGTACCTGTTAGCGTTTATGCTGCCAGACAGCGAGCAAATGATCTCCCCCTTACTATTGCAACCAGCGCTATCGTTTTTATAAACTACCCCCAGTAGTTTTATAATATTAATTTATGTCATTCATAACAAAGTTGATTTATCCTATCCAGCATTGTGAAGATGCTGCGGCTCACCTGCTTAGTGCTTTAAACATAAAATATACAACTTATTATTTGCAAAGAGAGTTGTTGAAACATCCTGATTATCCGAGTTTAATGGCCATTGCAGATGTGATCGGGGCTTCTTATAATATTGCATGCACTCCCTTGAAAATACAAAAGGAGCGTATAAGTTCAGAACCTGAAATCAAACCTCCATTTATAGCACACATCAAAACACAAAAGGGCGGCTTAGTGTTTGCGATCGTTACAGAATTTACAGCAGAACAAATAGTATTATACAATCCCGGTAGTAAGCAGTTCGAAAAATTATCATCAGATGATTTCGATGCTGTATATATGGGAACCTTACTGGTGATCGAAAATGATGAAAGCAGAGATAACAAAGAACTGAACTATCAAAAGAACCGGAAAACAGAAAGAAAAACGGATCTGCTTCTTAACAGCCTTGTTTTTTCTTTACCTGTATTAACAATTGTTTCCTGCCTTGCTATAGTTATCGGCAAAAACCTTTTTGCCATGATCGCCCCGATAGCATTCACCATACTCACTTTATGCGGATGTATAATAAGTGCCATTTTGTTATGGCACGAAATAGATGAATACAATCCGGCGCTGAAAAACATCTGCCAGGCAAGCAGGCGAATGAACTGTTCAGCGGTTTTACATTCAAAAGCTTCTAAAATCTTTGGCGTCAGCTGGAGCAGTATCGGTTTCTGTTATTTCATGGGGATGTTAATGACGTTACTGGTAACGGGTATTGCTGATAATTTTTCACTTGAATTACTAAGCTGGATAAATATAACGGCGTTGCCATATGTAGCATTCTCTATTTTTTATCAATCGAAAGTAGTTAAACAATGGTGTTTATTATGCCTGTTATCGCAGGCCGTATTAATTGGCCAATGTCTTATAGCTACCATAGGAAAATTCCATACACGTTTTTCCCTTGAGCAGATTCCTGCGCCTGCTTACTTTTCAATAATTACGTGTTTTGTTTTTGTATTCATTGTGATCCTGTTGATAGTTCCTTCCTTGAAAAAGGGAAGGGAAGGCAGGCGGAAAGAGATAGAATTACAACAGCTGAAACAAAATCCTCAAATATTCGAATCCTTGCTGGCCAGGCAAAAGTCAATTGAAGAACCCGGGAAAGATTTAGGAATAACAATAGGAAATCCCGATGGATTGTATAAGCTTATTAAAGTTTGCAATCCTTATTGCGGCCCATGCGCAAGATCTCATTCAATCATCGAAGAGTTGATTGAGAATAATGAGGAAATCTGCCTGCAGATAATATTTACAACTTCAGAAGATGATGCTGATATCAGGAAAGCTACGTCGGTACATTTATTAGCCATAGACAGTAAAAATGATAAAGCGCTTACCCAAAAAGCATTAAGCGATTGGTATACTTCCCCGGTAAAGGACTATACGAGATTGGCGGCCCAATACCCCTTAAATGGTGAATTACAACAGCAGGACGCAAAAATAAAAGCAATGCGGGATTGGTGCATCACAACTGAGATAAAGGCTACCCCAACTTTCTTTCTTTGTACAGACATGACAAACGTACCTGCTACATTTTATCAATTACCGCGCAATTACACAATAGATAGTTTGAAATATTTCTTAATGGTATGATATTATTAACGATAAAAAGGCCTGAACATGTCAGCATTGGTAAAAACGATCAAACGTTTGGAGTATGTCAATTTCTTAATTAAGAAACGGGCAACCGGTGACCTGGAAACTTTTGCAAGGAAAATGAAATTATCAAAAAGATCGATGGCAGAAATTTTAGCCGAGATGCGTGAAATGGGCGCATCGATCTCATTTGACAGAAGCAAAAGAACCTATTACTATGCGGAAGAAGGCGAGTTCTGTATTTCGAAGTTCCTGAGGTATGGCGAAGTACTGACAAGAGATGATGCCACTAAAATCGGAAAACCGGAAGAGCTTTGCTTTTCTGAAAAAGCAATATTTATACCTTGTAAAGATGTTTGATGCAAACACGTTCGATGCAGAAATACTGCATCGGAGGTGTTTATATTTGATATCGAAAATGCTTTGATATTGTTTAACCTGCAGTAAAAACAATTAGAAGCGATTATTTACACACTAATTTTTTAAAAAATGAAAAAATTAAAATTAAGCCTTCAACAGCTTGATGGAGTTGAAGTTTTAAAAAGAAGTGAATTAAAAAATGTTATGGGTGGTTTTGGAGAGAATCCAACTACCTACTCTAATTGTGCAGGGGTGTCCGGCGACGTTTATTGTTGCTCCGGAGCCAACGCAGGAACAACAGGAGATTGTACTGCATTGCATAATGGTGGCTGCACTTTTGTTACTGGCGGCCCTGACGAGTGCTAATCCTAGTGGCCCCATCGTTTCATTTTGTAATGGTGGGGCCTTTATTATTTTATAACGCAATCAGTAATATTCAAAATAATGTATTAAATTAATGATCAGTCATGCCAGGTGTATTTTAAAAAATTATCTGATGATATTTGAACGAAGAAAAGTAAGGCGTTTCATTGGTAACGCCTGCTCAGTAAAAATAGCTTTGTTATGTTTGTTGCTTCCATTTTTTAGTTGCCATGGGCTTACCCAGGATAATAGAAAAGTACATCTGACCGGCAATTTCCTCGGGTTACCGGGCGGCAAAATAGTTTGTGTTCCCTTGCATATTGATCAGCCACTGGAAAATGACAAACTCGATCTCTGGATTGATGATGTTCAGGCCGGGGAATATATATTCATCATTAATTACCCTTTTGAGCCGGGGAAAGTTATCCCGATAGCTTACAGGGACAAAAACACAGGGTCAATTAAATATACAAAATACCCGCTGATAAGCGCGAGTTTGAGCGCTTCTGTCTATTTAAACCCCGAGCAGTCACATGAATACGTTTTAAAACCTGTGAAAGGTATGACCGCCGAAAAGATGGTAAATTACAAACAATTTGATGACTGGCGTTCAGATTTGTTTGGATTGCAAATAATTTCGAATTCTGAAGATTCGAAATTATACAGGGAAATTGCAAAGATCAATAGCGACTATTCGTTCCGGAATCGAATACGGATCATGGATAGCTTATATGCGGGTAGCACTGCGCCTGATAAAACTCTCTCAGAGTTTGAATCGCCGGCACATAAATTAAACCGCCAGTATAATACTGCGGTAATGTTACAGGCGAAAAGGAACTTTGCGATGAAACATCGCGAAAGCCCTATTGCCGCTTTGGCTATTTTAGATGCGGATAGCCTGAACCTATCGATTAACTTATATGCTTATCAGCAAATAATGGATAAGATGACCGGACGGGCCGCTAAAAGTGATTATTACGAAAATATGAAGCTGCGGATAAGCTCCTTGAACGGAGTGATACTAAGTGAAGGAGGCTTGTTCATTTTACCTTCGGGAAAAACACCAAACGCAACGCCATTAAAATATAAAGTCTCCGAACACAAATACACGCTTGTTGAGTTTTGGGCTTCATGGTGCGCCCCATGCAGGGCCCAGAACCCGAAATGGAATGATATCTTATCTGAATACAAAAATAAAGGGCTTGCGATTTTAGGCGTATCCTTAGATCAATATGCTGCTGAATGGAATGCCGCTATAAAAAAAGATAGATTAGTGGATTGGGTGCATGTTTCAGATCTTCAAAGCCCATGGACCTGTGCCAACGCATTAAAATATGGTATACAGTCGATCCCTTTTAACCTGCTGGTAGATTCGCAAGGGCGGATAAAAAAGAAAAATATTAATCCCGCAGAATTAAAGGAATTCTTATCAAAAGATGGTTTATAAAAACCAGGAAACATGCTCTATATTACTGCTATACCGGATGATTATTACTTTACCTGGCAGTTAGAAGTTCAATTACTCAATTTTCAATCTTTGGGAATTCCTAAAGGATCCATCCACGTTTTAATCGGGTATGATACAAAAAAAGGGCTGCAACATTATTTTTCTGCTTTGATCGAAGATCAAAAAGAGCATGCAACATTCTTTGTATATGCGGATAATCGAAAACAAAGAGAATATGCTTCTTCCATACGCCCTTATCTTTTTCAGCAACACATTAAAGCAATACCTTCCATTGCAGAAGAAAGCATATTTTACTACGACACGGATCTGATCATGCGTGAGCTTCCGGATTTTACATCTTTACTTCAGAACGATACATGGTATGTATCTGATACCCGCAATTACCTGAATAGCCGGTATGTGATAAATGCCGGCGGCAACGGGCTGTTTGAAAAAATGTGTCATCTTGTAGGCATTACTCCAGGCCTTGTTAAAGATAACGACCAAAATTGCGGCGGGGCGCAATATCTTATCAAAAAAGCACCGCTTTCTTTTTGGGAAAAAGTAGAAAAAGATTGTGAAGCGTTGTATGTACTGATGCGATCCCGAAATAATATAATGGCTGAAGAATTATATATTTCACAGGGAAGCAAAAGAAGTGAGTGTCAGGGAATACAAGGTTGGTGCGCTGATATGTGGGCCGTTTTTTGGAACGCTTTATTTTTCGGATACCATGTAGAGATCAGCAGAGAGCTGGATTTCTGCTGGACCACTGAAGTTATTGAGAGCTGGAAACATAAAAAGATCCTCCATTACTCAGGAGCCATCGAAGAAAACGATCTGCGATTGTTCCGGAAAGTAAACTATCCATTACATTCTCCTTATTATGATAGTAAGCTTTCACGGATAGATCAAAACTACTGCGGATCCCCGATTGCTGCATTGGTAAACCAATATCGCCAAAAGCTGGATGAGGCGAGGATAGATTTATCGGATCTTACGTTTGTTTTTCAAGTTGAAGACGATTCGGATGTATTGTTTGAGGATCTTTCTATCATTTTCAGATATCTGGCGAAATATTTTGTTACAAATATTTTGGTTTGCCATCCTGCTGAAATGAACCTGAGAAATTGGTTTGCTGAAAACAACTATTACTTTTTCACATTTATTGAATTCAGCAGTTCGCCGGATGCAATTCAACAGATCACTACTCCTTATATTGCATTATCCGATACGCATAGTATCATTCCTGCGCAACAGATCATAACAGCTGTTAACATGCTGAGAAGCTCAGAGCTGGATCATGTTGTTCCATTTAAGGAAGCATCGAGAAAGATTGACAGTCTCGCTAAAGAAATGTTTGCCAAACTGCTGGACGATTCTTTTTTCGGAATGAACATAAACAAATTTCTTGAAAATGACATTTTGCCAAAATCATTATTCTTTTGCGGAAGACAGGATGTTATTTTAGGAAAAGGTCTTTTAAATACCGATAAGTATACGCGCATAGATGGCACTGTTTATACTTTTTCAAGCGAGTAAATATAAAAAGCCACTGTGAAAGAATAATGTTTTTATGAATAGCGAAACATCATTTTATATAAATCCTGCCAGTTTTGTTTCTGATCAGTCTATCGGATTATACGATGGTGCAATAGGAAATGCCATACTTCTTTTTTTGCTTTCAGGTTCATCAGGTGATGGCGTTTATAAGGAAATGGCGCTGAAATTACTGGATAGCGTAGGCAACCGGATCGCAGCAATACAATCAACAAGTTTTTCGGATGGGTTATCCGGAATCGGTTGGGGGATCGAATGGATCGCACAAAACGATTTCCTGGAAATAGATACAGACGAAGTTTTGGAAGAGATGGATGATTTCATCTATAAATCTGCCATTTATTCTTTAACAGATGATCTATCACTGGCAACAGGTATACTGGGGGCGATTACTTATTTCCACAGCAGGTATACGAGCAAAAACAGGCATTCTCATATATACAAAAATATTTTTTTCGGCGGGATCGGAACTGTTCTTGTAAATCGCATTTTAGATAAAGGAAAATATCCCGATTTAATAAGTGCATCCAAAAAGTATGAGGAAGGCGAATTGGTTACTATCGGATTGGTGGGTGTATTTCTAAGCCACCTTCTTAAAATTGTTTCGAATAATAAAAAATCTCCCCTTGAACAGGCCCTTTACGACATTACCGGTTTCATTCACAAATTTCTGGAACAGAATACAGGAAATGAAACCGGCAATGAAACAAATGGTCACAAAGATGTTTTTTTATTTTTGGCATCGTGCTATTATTTGTGCGGCAGGAACCATGACCTGAATATCTGGCAGGTGAGAGGCATTTCCTTTATAAAAGAATTTCAGCAAAAAGCCACAAGCGTAAAATATAAAATATCAAAATCGATATTCCTGGCGGATCTGATCTTACAGCAACCAACAGAAACAGATCTGAATGACGATGAAATGCCAATCTGCTTAACCAGTGTTACCGGGAAAAAAATAATTCAAGATGTAGCTTTACAAAACAAAATCAATTTCGATACCGCAGTTTCATTGCTTTTATTACGATAAACAAAAATACAGGATAACTGCAGGGCAGGGAATGGATCTATATATAATTATCCAGATCAAAGTAAAGATCGAAGAATTTTTGCAGTTGATCCGGGGGCCAGGGAATTAACGATTCATCTTTACCAAAATCACTGGTTTCATTTACGCGCTGATCAAATTGTTCTTTGGAAAAAGTATCGGATATATGGCTCACATGCGTGAGATCGCCCTGTGAAAATTCATAACAATAAGACGGTTCAATATTTTTGGAATCTAAAAACACCAGGTTTTCTCTTCGGGCTGCATTTAACCAACGGAGATTATAAGTTACGGAAGCATTAATTTCAAATCCATGTTTCTTTAAAAATGAATGATCAATGATACAACTTGCTTCCAGGTTATTATTAGAATGCAGGTATTCTACATCCAGTAAACTTCTTTTAAAAAAATAATATCCGGGCTTCCAGACTTTATATCCTGCTTTATCAGCAGAAAAAAATTCTGCAGCGCGGGAGAAATGCCTGGGGAGGTATATATCATCATCGTCCATAATACTTACATAATCAACATCGGCAGGTATATGGGTAAGCGCATCTCTGAAAATGCTTCCAACGTCTGAGTATGGCTGTTTTGTTACGTAATCAATGTTGTTATTGATCAGTTTAACATTTTCAATCGGATCCATTTTAATTGGAATAGAAGCATTGTTATAAATAAGCAATAACTTATCATCATATTGCTGGGATAGAAAACAACTAAGCACTCTCCTTAAATAAGAGAATCGCCCTTTCGTACATGTTAGACCTGCTATTTTCATTTTAAAAAATTCTTTTGCTTCGGTTAGTTTTATAAAATGGGTTATATAACGATAGTCAAATCAGATAGCCATTTAAATACCTCATATATGCGTGCTGAATATTGTGCAACCTTTCATTGGTATTCGTGAAATTTCTTTTTGATGATCCTGAATAATGATCTGAACCTCCAGAATCTTTCTGAATCGATATAAAAGGATATAGCAGCATTTTGTTTGAAGTCATTGTTGATAAAAGGACGTCAGGCGTTATATCGTCGTCAAAGAATTCATCAAGCACTTTGTTAAAAAATCTTTTATAAACAACAATAAACTGAATAGATAATACATAGCTTGTCCATATTCTGTTGGCGCTAATTGGCAATGCATATCCAAACTGGCTGCAGCCACAAGACATGTAATCGGCACCTTGATTATTTGCTTCAAGAATATTTTTTAAGAGAAACTCTTTAGTATAGCCGCTGCTGAATTCATGATCATCTCCACAGATGATGATAACATCATCATCATTTTCAATAGCCATCCTGACAGCCTTCCGGATACTGTGCCATAAACCAATTTTTTTTAGCGGGTGTTGGCAGGCATCAATCATAGTTACATCAAATTCCGGCCTTCCATGGAATTGGCTAATCATATGCGTCTTTCTGCCAATTCTTTCAGGATCATTTATGATGTACGTTGGTATGGTTACACCAGACAGCGCATTTATGTCGATATCAGTCAATGTGCGATTGCAGTAAAACCGGTATACCTTATTAATGGTTTCAATATTTTGCGCACAATTGATATAAGCATCTTTTGCATCAGCATCAGCAGTATCTAATAACAGCGTATCAGCACTTTCAGCGTTATATCGGGAGGAAATAAAGGGATGCATAAAGAACTTGTTTTGGGTAAGAAAGCTCAGTACTGCATCCACAGAATCATTCTCACCAAATTCAGCAGCTAAGATCGTAGAAAAGAACTTCCTGAATATGATCGTGAACCGCAGCTCAGTAAAATTTTCCATCCAGTATAGACTTTCCGAAACTGGAAGTATGGTAGTAACTAAACCCGGCCCCCCGGAAATTAGATCGACATCATTTTTTTGTGCAAGTTCTATGCAACTGAATAAGCTGCTGCTTGAATAAGATCTGGTAAATTGATGATCTTCTCCGCATAATACTATATACTCGTCTTCTTTGGAAGTTATATTATTAATAATGTTGAGAATTGATTGCCATAATCCGAATGCTTTGCCCGGTTCTTGTGTGTATTCAACAATATGTATATTAAATTCCGTCTTATTTTTAAATTGAGATAATACACGTTGACGAATATCAGTTCGCAGTTGTGGATGTAAAATATAAGTCTGTATCATTTTTTTTGTGTGATGTAAATAGAAAAGAGTAAAAAAACCGGCCAGGAATAATGTATCGCCTATTAGTGTTTTCTCAATGATCTTATGCATTCATTACACAGTATATTTTATATAGAATCCAACCCTGGATATTGGTCATGCAAAAAAAAAACATATTCATAATAAATTTAATAAAGATTCATTGGTTTTCCAAAAAGAATTTGGGTTTGGGGCTAACATTTATCCAATGAAATATTTTGTATGATACAGCTGATGAAGGTCCTGTTTCAGAATTGCAGAATGAACCCAGATCAACAAATGATCCTTTGAATTTGCGACTCTAAGGAATGGATTTCCGGGTCATATTTTCTTATATCGGTCCGTTTATATTTCCATGATACGGAAATGCATTTGAAATGTAAGAATGTGATCTTTTCGGATGGAGATGCAATCATGTTTGAAACATCATGAACCCGCCATTGCATATCCTCTGTACACATAGATGGAACGACTACCCATTTAGTTGGGCAAACAGAATTTTTTACTATGTATTTATGGTCAAAATGCGTTATGTTATCTGCACTTATATTTTGATCACAACATTCTATCCATTTCCCTTCAAACTTCAGATACCCGGTTTCACTATTTTCACACATCTCGAATATTGAAGCGTTATTCTCTGTTATGATCAGTTCATCAATATCGCATGATAGTACAGACTTTGCGTTATAAAGAAACCGGCGGCGTGCGTGTTCGAGAATACAGTATTGTGAATAATCTGAATCCCATAGGTTTGTTGCAAATCCATTAACTCCATAGGGGAAATCCCATTTGACCACAATAGCAGTATGTATGCCATCAATCGCCGAAATCATTTCCAATATGTCTTCGGATGTATAGTCGGTCGATTGATTGTCATAAAACAGGATTGCGTCAGCTTTGTGTCTTTTAACATGGTGCATAACCCAATCCTTAACCCAATTAAGTTTATTGTTTTTTGACTTGACCAATAAAACACGGCGGTCTCTAAAGGATTCTGTTTCGTTGCCCGATACATCGATATCATATTCACCATCAGAAGTAATCAGCTTTAATTTATCGGCATTACTTTTTATTGACAACCAATAACACTTGTTTTTACCTCTGATTTCAAAATCTTCAGGTATCCTGTTCAATATATTTGTTCCGGCATAAATAGAAGATTTCATAATCTTAGGCCACTGATTCATTAGTGGCGGACCTAATGCAATCACTGTATTTTCAAAAGAAAAAACATCATACCACATGGTACTGGCATCGAAATTGTCCATATAATCTCGCTCCATTTCATCCTTCGAACGCGGCGGAGTTCTCAATTCGCCTTGAATTGAAATGGGATTTGGAGATATGATTTTCTTTATCAAAGCACTCATAACTAAGGAGACATTGCTTCAAAATAAATATATAATAAAATCACGTCCGGTCAAACGGGATTGGCCGCTTATTTAAAAGCATGCGTCCGAATAAATTGAAATTTGGTGATAAGTATACTTGGGATGATGATAACCAGATTTTGAGCCTGGATTATACATTGAGAACAAATGTACCGCGCGTTTTTATTACTGCGCGAACAGGGCAGTCATCAATGACTTAATACAACTTCCACAGTACAAGGTTACCAGTAGCGCACAAAAAAAGCAATCACAGAAGGTGTAATTGCTTAATTCTGAAAGTGCCCAGAACAGGAATCGAACCTGCACTACCTTGCGATAACCAGATTTTGAGTCTAGCGCGTCTACCAATTCCGCCATCTGGGCTTTTTTAATTAATAATTAAAAATTAATAATTAAAAATTTGTAATTGGAACCGAAGGGTAATTATTAATTGCCCGCGGGCTGCAATATTACAGTAAGACGGTAAATCGACCAAAAAGAAGTCAGAAAAGCCCGCAAGTCTGGAAGAAGGAAAGCAGGGCCAACCATTTTCGGACTTGCAGGCTTTCCGGCTTCCGGACTATTTTAAACCTGCCAAAATCCTGTCGAGGTATTTTTTCCGGTAGTAATATTCTTTTACTTGCAGCAATTCTTTTTCGGTAGTAATACCTTCCTGATAGTTTGCCACAATCGTTTCCACAGGTTCATATATCTGTTTTTGAAATTGATGAATGGTTTCTGTTAACCTGTCCGCATCTGCCTGTTCCGATACATCCATTGCCTGTTCATTTAACTCGAGTACTTCCATTAAAAAATCTGGCGAGAGCTGGTATTTTTCTTCTTCCTCCAGTAACCCTTTTAACTGCAATACATATTTGATCGTTTCATCAGGATGTATGAACACTTTGTATGCCATATTTACCATAGATGATTTCTCCAGCATTTCCGCCTGTTCCTCTTCCGAAGACTGTCCATAAAAATCCGGATGATACTTGCGGCTCAGCTCATAAAATTTCTCTTTCACAACAGCCTGGTTGGGTTGCAGTGTGATGGGGATGTTATATAGTTCGAAGTAGTTCATAAAATCAGTTAATAGTTAAAAGTGAATGGTTAATAGTAAAAGAATGCGTTAAACTTTTAACTATTCACTTTTAACTATTAACTCTCGCTTCCACCTTATCTTGCACCAAAAGTACATCAATGCCTGTCATCGGACTTATTAGAGAAGGAAAAGTTCCGGCCGATAACCGCGTGGCCCTTGTTCCTGCACAATGTAAATGGCTGGTTAAGCATTTTCCGGATATCAAAATACTCGTACAAAGCTCGCCCGGCCGCTGTTTTACGGATGAAGAGTATATTCAGGCAGGGATCGCAGTAACGGAGGATATGCGCTCATGCGATATACTGCTTGGCATCAAAGAAGTTCCGGTTAGCCAGTTGATCGCTGATAAAAAATATTTTTTTTTCTCGCACACAAAAAAGAAACAGGCGAATAACCAGGGGCTCATGCATGCGATGGTTGATAAAAATATTACGCTGATAGATTATGAATGCCTCGAACATGAAGACGGGCAGCGCATTATCGGGTTTGGTTTTTTTTGCAGGTATAGTGGGTGCGCATAACGGGATAATGGCGTATGGAAAAAGAACAGGCGATTACCACCTCGGCCGTGTTGCCGAAGTAAAAGATTACAGGGAACTGATCCATACTTATTTTGGTTTGAAACTGCCAAGGATCAAGATCGCTGTTACAGGAAGCGGGCGCGTGGCACACGGAATTTTAGAGATCATGAACCTGATGGATGTGCAGGAAGTAGAACCTGATGAATACCTGGGCCGCGAATTTCTGTATCCTGTATATGTTCATTTAAAAGGCAGCGACCTTTACCGCCACAAAAAAACCGGGAAATATAACCGCAACGATTTTCATGCACATGCGGAAGAGTATGATTGTGTATTCAGTTATTTCTGCGCACAAACAGATATATTGATGAATGGGATCTACTGGGAACAGAATATCCCGAGATTATTTGAGATGGATGCTTTGCAGCAAAACAATTTCCGCATTCAAACGATCGCAGATATTACGGATGATAAAAATGGCAGCATCCCCTGTAATATGGGTGATGGAACTATTGATGCGCCGGTATACGGAGTGGATAAACTGAGCGGCGTAAAAACAGAACCATATCTATCGGGCAGTGTAGATGTAATGGCAGTGGGCAATCTGCCCAATGAATTGCCGCGTGATGCCAGCCGCTACTTCGGTGAACAACTGATCAAATATGTACTGGATGACCTGCGTAAAGGCAGTGGCGACGCGATTGAAAGAGCAACGATTTTGAAAGATGGAAGGCTAACAGCTACTTTTGAATATTTAGCTGATTATGCTTATTGATTTTTTGCCACAGAATACACAGATTTTCACAGACACTTCTGTGTTGATCTGTGTACTCTGTGGCAATTTAATTCACAACTTCAAATAATAATCTTCCAGTAAAACGGCGAACGCTTTAGTATATAAATCATTTTCCCGGATCGTTAGCGAAGTTTGCAATGGAGTTGATCCTTTCATTCCAAACAACAGCATGGAACGGAAATATGGATGCGCAGGCGTTTGCCTCACAGATACTTCTTCTTCTAAAAAATATTTTTCTTTCAGCGCCAATCTTATAAAATCATCTTTGCGGTGATAGGGGAGAAGCACTGCAAAGATCCCATCCGGTGAAATATGTTTGGTGACAGCAGCTACTAATTCTTCAAAGCTCAATGCATCGCCATGCAGCGCAATATTTCTTTTTGCATCATTGCTTCGCAGGCCGTTTTCAAAGAATGGCGGGTTGGAAATGATCAAATCATATTTTCTGCCAAGATGCACCGTGCGTGCATCTCCGCAAATAACCTGCAACCTGTTTTTCCATGGCGAGGCATCTATATTCTCAACCGCCTGCTCTGCTGCCATCTCATCAATTTCAATGGCATCGGTCACTGCATTTGAGCGTTGTGCCAGCATCAAACTCAGCAATCCCGTTCCACAACCAATGTCCAGAATACTGTCAACTGTTATCTCCCTTCTGTCAACTTTCTCCGCCACCCACGCTCCAAACAAACACGCATCCGTACAAACTTTCATCGCACAGTTTTGCTGATGAATGGTGAATTGTTTGAATTGAAAATAGCTGTTAGACATCTTGCATAAAGGTAAACATGTTTTTGCCGCGTTATATGGCATTGTGCTTACGACCAATTATCTTAGATGCGAACTTTAGCAGATATGGCCTTAGCTTTTTTCAGGAAATACAAAACCATTTGGCTTTACGGTGCATCGCTTGCTGTACTGCTGTTCCTGCTCAAATGGCTTGAACTGCGTTTTATCATTTACGATCATGCGTTCGAAGCGTATATCGGCGCCATTGCTTTACTCTTTACATCTTTAGGCATCTGGCTGGCGATGCGGTTAACCAAACCCAAAGTGGAAACGGTTGTAATTGAAAAAGAGATTTACCGCGATGCGGCAACAAATTTTATCTTTAATGAAAAAGCGTTTGCAGGATCAGGCATGAGCAAACGCGAACTGGAAGTATTGCAGTTGATGACGGAAGGGCACAGCAACCAGCAGATCGCGGATCAGCTGTATGTTTCACTCAACACTATTAAAACACATAATTCAAGAATATTTGAAAAACTGGATGTGAAGAGCCGCACACAGGCCATTGAAAAAGCCAAAAGGCTTGGATTGATACCCTGAATATTCATACTTTGGTATGAAAGAATAAAGCGATCGGTAAAATCACCCGAAAGTATGAGGGCGAAAAGATAATTCTGTTTGATTTTTACAGCATCAAACCAAAACCTAATCAAATGAAAAAAGTAGTACTTGTTTATGGCATCATCGCCGGACTGATCGTTGCCGGTATGATGGCTTTTTCCACCGGTTATTATTGCGCCAGGGGAGATTTTCAGGGTGGCATGATCTATGGTTATTCCGCCATGATCATTGCTTTCTCTATGATCTTTGTTGGCGTTAAGTCTTTTCGCGATAAGTATAATGGCGGCGGGATCAACTTCGGGAAAGCATTTAAGATCGGTTTTTTTATCTCATTGATCGCTTCTACGATCTATGTTGTTGGCTGGCTGATCAATTATTATTTTTTTATACCTGATTTTATGGATAAATATGCCGTGGCTATGATCGCAAAAGCAAAAGCCAGCGGTATCAGCGCCGATGAACTCGCAAAGAAAACAGCTGAAATGGCACAGATGAAAGAATGGTATAAAAACCCTTTGTTTATTATATTGATGACTTATGTAGAGATCCTTCCGGTAGGAGTGGTTGTTGCCCTTATCACTGCATTGATCCTGAAAAGAAAAAGAAAGGATATTGCGCCTGCCATTTAAAAAACAGTAAAAACAAAAGTCAATCCCAAGAACAGGATTGACTTTTGTTTTTTATTGTTACCCATGATCATTTAGTGATGCGTTGTCAATAGTCAACTGCCCAATTCGCCCAACAGGTTTTGCAGATCGAGGTGTTCTGTCACCATGCGGAGATCTCCGTTTTCATCAACAGGCCATTGTTCGCGGGGCCTGTCCCAGTAGAGTTCTACACCATTTCCATCCGGGTCATCCAGATACAATGCTTCCGATACGCCATGATCGGATGCGCCTGTTAAGGGATATTTTGCATCGATCAATCTTTGTAAGATCGCAGCGAGGTCTTTTCTTGTTGGATATAAAATGGCCGTATGAAATAACCCCGGTGCATGAACAGGCGCAGGCTCTGCATCTTTACTATACCATGTATTCAACCCGATATGATGATGATATCCGCCGGCTGAAATAAACGCCGCCTGTGTTCCATACTTCTGCATCAATTCAAAACCAAGCAACCCCTGGTAAAACGATAATGCTTTATCAAGATCAGAAACTTTCAAATGCACATGGCCGATTCTGGTTTGTGCGGGAAGGATGTAAGGCATAATTAGTAATTAGTAGTTAACAATTAGTAATTGGAATACAAAAGTAAACTCCTTATTATGAAATGCAGGCAAATAAAAAGACTGCCTTAATCAAAGCAGTCTCGAATATATCTTGCTGACCGAATGTATTGGTAATTACTAATTGTTAACTACTAATTATTCATTACTAATTATTTATTGTCTGTCAAACTCGCCACCAAATATTCCTGGTTCAACCTTGCAATATTGGTTAATGAAATTTCTTTCGGGCAGGTGGCTTCGCATGCGCCTGTATTGGTACACGCGCCGAAACCTTCTTTATCCATTTGCGCCAGCATATTTACCACGCGGCTTTTCCGTTCAGGATTTCCCTGCGGCAATAATGCGAGATGAGAAACTTTGGCGCTTAAAAATAACATCGCACTGCTGTTCTTGCACGCTGCAACACAGGCACCGCAACCGATACACATGGCTGCAGCAAAAGAAGCATCCGCATCATCTTTTGGAATGGGTAAGGCATTGCCATCAACTGCATTACCCGTATTCACACTGATATATCCGCCGGCCTGTATGATACGGTCGAATGCGGTACGGTCAACCATCAGGTCTTTAATAACCGGAAATGCATTCGCTCTCCATGGTTCAACAACAATGGTATCGCCATCTTTAAATGCACGCATGTGCAGCTGGCAGGTTGTGTTTGCCTGCCATGGGCCGTGCGGCTTACCATCTATGTACATGGAACACGCGCCACAAATACCTTCGCGGCAATCGTGATCGAATGTGATGGGGTCTTCACCTTCGTGTATCAACTGCTCATTCAATACATCGAACATCTCGAGAAAACTCATTTCAGAAGAAATGTTTTCTACACGGTAGAGTTTGAAACCACCTTTTGTAGCAGTGTTCTTCTGCCGCCAAACTTTTAGATTAAGATTCATTGTATAATGTTCCATTTTACCCCCTAACCCCCAAAAGGGGAATTTTTAGGTTACTAATTTTTATAAACATTCTATTGTAACGATACTCCTGCTCCCCTTTAGGGGCTGGGGGTAGCATTATTTATAATTCCTCTGCGTCGGTTTTATCACATCATATACCAACGGCTCTTTAATTAAATTCCAGTTACTCTCACCCGCATATTCCCATGCAGCTACATACATATAATTTGCATCATCACGCAATGCTTCGCCATCGGGTGTTTGATACTCTTCACGGAAATGGCCGCCGCAGCTTTCATTCCTGTTCAGTGCATCTTTGCACATCAGTTCGCCCAGTTCAATAAAATCGGCAACACGGTTGGCTTTGTCTAATTCAGGATTCATCTCATCAATGCTTCCCGGAATTTTTACATCGCTCCAGAATTCTTTTTTCAATGCCTGTATCTCGGTGATCGCTTCCTGTAATCCCTGTGCATTTCGCGCCATACCGCATTTGTTCCACATGATCTTGCCCAACCGTTTATGAAAACTTTCAACAGTCTGTTTCCCTTTGATGTTCATCAAACGGTTGATCCTGTCACTCACTTCTTTTTCCGCTTCTTCAAATGCTGCATGAGAAGTGGCAACCGCTTTATTATAAATTTCATCAGCGAGATAATTGCCCACCGTATACGGCAATACAAAATAGCCATCCGCCAATCCCTGCATCAATGCCGATGCACCCAAACGGTTGGCGCCATGATCGGAGAAATTTGCTTCACCCAGTGCATATAAGCCGGGAACATTTGTCTGCAGTTCATAATCCACCCACAATCCGCCCATCGTATAATGCACTGCCGGGTAAATGCGCATCGGTACTTCATACGGATCTTCGCCGGTGATCTTTGCATACATATCGAACAAGTTGCCGTATTTTTCTTTCACCACATCTTTACCGAGTTTGATCAGGTCTTCCTGCGATGCATGGTCATTTCCTTCTTTTCCCGCCTCGATCTTTCCATAACGAATGATCGCTTCGCTGAAATCCAGATACACGGCCTGTTTGCTGCTTCCTACACCATATCCTTCATCACATCTTTCTTTCGCTGCCCTCGATGCCACATCACGCGGAACGAGGTTTCCGAATGCAGGATATCGTCTCTCTAAATAATAATCTCTTTCTTCTTCAGGTATTTCGTTTGGTTTTCGGCTATCACCTTTTTGTTTGGGAACCCAGATGCGGCCGTCATTACGCAGCGACTCCGACATCAGCGTTAACTTAGACTGATGATCGCCACTAACAGGAATACATGTCGGATGAATTTGTGTATAACATGGATTGGCAAATGCCGCTCCTTTTTTATGCGCCTTCCATGCAGCCGTAACATTGCTTCCCATGGCATTGGTAGATAGATAAAAAACATTTCCATAACCGCCGCTGCATAATAAAGTAGCGTGGCCAAAATGCCTTTCTAATTTTCCGGTGATGAGGTCGCGTGCAATGATGCCGACAGCTTTGCCATCTATCTTAACGATCTCCAGCATTTCATGCCTGCTGTACATTTTTACATTACCGAGCGCCACCTGTCTTTCCAAAGCCTGGTAAGCGCCTATCAATAATTGCTGGCCGGTTTGTCCCGCAGCATAAAAAGTTCTCTGTACCTGTGTACCGCCAAACGAACGGTTACTTAATAAGCCGCCATACTCGCGTGCAAAAGGAACACCCTGTGCAACGCATTGGTCGATGATGTTTGCACTCACTTCAGCCAAACGGTGAACATTCGATTCGCGCGAGCGGTAATCGCCGCCTTTGATCGTATCATAGAACAAACGGAAAACGCTGTCGCCATCATTCTGGTAATTCTTTGCAGCATTAATGCCACCCTGTGCCGCAATAGAGTGTGCGCGGCGCGGCGAATCCTGGAAACAAAATGCTTTTACTTTATAACCCATCTCACCCAGCGATGCAGCCGCAGACGCACCGGCAAGGCCCGTACCGATCACGATCACTTCCAACTTGCGTTTGTTGGCGGGGTTCACCAGTTTACAATGGCCCTTATAATCTGTCCACTTATCATCTAAAGCGCCGGCAGGAATTTTTGCATCTAACATATGTAAGGTTTGTCGTTTGTAGTTTTTGGTCTTTGGTAATACTATTCAACTTCGTTGTGTCACTCACTTGTACGTTCGGTTCACTGAGCAGCTTTTCGTGAGTCGTGAGTCGTCAGTCGTGAGTTGAATATATTTTACTCACGACTGACGATTCACGTCTCACGCTAATTCACCCATCCCAGATAAAAACTCACCGGCATCATCGCAAACGCCAATGGAACGATCACAGCAAAACCATAACCCACGGCACTGATCATTTTATTGTAACGGTTATTATGCACGCCAATTGTTCTGAATGCGCTCTGGAAACCATGCGCAAGATGATAACCCAGCGAAATACAGCCGATCACATATAATATCACCACCCACAGGTTTTGAAAAGTATCTCTCATCAATGCATATAAATTGTGTACTGATTTTCCATTGGAAAGCTGCACCTCATCAACACCGGTAAAACGCGAAGGGATCCAGAACTGTTTCCAGTGCATGATAAAAAATAATAAAAGGAGTGTACCCAGGATAGCCATGCTTCTGCTGTACCATTTGCTTCCCCTGTTACCATAATCAACTGCATAACCGATCGAACGTTTGCTGCGGTTCTGAACGGTAAGCATATAACCCTGTATAATATGCAGAAAAATTCCACCGAATAAACCCACTTCCAGGATACGCGGCACAACATTGCTGCCCATAAAATTAGCGGCACGGTTAAACATTTCTCCACCATCGTTTGCCCAGATGCAGGCATTCAGGCCAACATGCACCACCAAAAAAAGTATGAGCGAAATACCGGTAATGGCCATCACCAATTTCTTGCCTATCGATGAAGTGAAGACTTGTTTCCAGGTCATATAGCAGGTTTATATTTTGATAAATCGCTGCAAAAATAGCACAGGAAACGATGCTGTGCGTTGAGGGAGAAGAACTTTTTTAGATGACAGTTGGCAGATGGCAGATGACAGAAGGGGTCTCTTGCAAAATCTGACATCTGTCAACTATCATCTTTCATCTCTGCTTCAAAGCCATTCACATAAAAAGTATCTATCCAAACCAATACTGTATTACATTTGACTCATGCTCAAAATGCTCAGCATCTTATGGAACAGTTTTAAAATGGCCTTGCAGGAGTTGCGGGTCAATAAACTGCGTACGTTCCTTTCGCTGTTTGGTATCACCATCGGTATCTTCTGTATCATTGGCGTATTGGCAACGGTTGACAGCCTCGAGCGCAAAGTGCAGAACGATATCAAGTCTTTTGGCAACAATACTATTTATGTAGATAAGTGGAACTATGGCGGCGGCAATGATTATCCGTGGTGGAAATACATGAAACGCCCGCCGATGCGTATTGAAGAAATGAAATTCATCAAAGCCAAGAGCCAGCTGGCAGCCAATGCGGCCATGTTTGTATCAAATAACATTAATCTGAATTATGGCGATAATATTCTCAGCAATGTGAACCTGTATGGCATATCCGAGGAATTCAATACCATACAAACCATTGATATTGAAAGCGGGCGCTACCTGAACGAATCTGAATTTACCAGGGGAACCACTACCGGCGTGATCGGTTATAAAGTATCGGATGAATTATTCGGCGACCCGCAACGCGCCATCGGAAAAGAAGTGACCTATGGCGGCAGGCGCGTGATCGTGGTGGGCGTTATAAAAAAACAGGGACAAAGTTTTGTTGGCGGATTCGATTACGATCAGTCTATGATCGTGCCATACCGTTATTTCGCAAGTATTTATAATCCGGATAACAGCAATCCCTTCATTATGGTGCAGGGTAAACCTTCCATCGCCTCAAAAGCTTTGCAGGATGAGTTAACAGGGATCATGCGGCAGTCGCGCAGGCTGAGCCCTACGGAAGAAGATAATTTCTCCTGTAATGATGTGGCGCTGTTCAGTGAACAGGTAAAAGGATTTTTCGGCCAGGTTAGCGCCGGTGGCTGGGCCATTGCGGGATTGAGTTTGATAGTTGGGGCGTTTGGCGTAGCCAATATTATGTTCGTAACAGTACGTGAAAGAACCAGCCAGATAGGTTTGAAAAAAGCGCTTGGCGCAAAAAAGAGAACCATACTTACCGAGTTCCTGATTGAAAGCGCTTTCTTATGTATCATCGGTGGCTTGATCGGCCTGGGGTTGGTAGGGTTACTATCATTGGTATTGAGTTCTGTATTACCATTCCCTATTTTTATTGCACCGAATATTATCATACTTGCCTTGAGTATCTGTATTATCCTCGGCATTATTTCCGGTATCATTCCTGCATCCATTGCAGCGAAGATGGATCCGGTGGTGGCGATCAGGACAAAATAAATAAATCTCTAATAACCACCCCGATTTTCTGATCACATGCGTGATCAGAAAATATCCCCTCCTTGAAAAGGAGGGGAACTATTTAAATCAATCGTGGTTGGTTTGAACCCCGAGAAAATATCCCTCCTTTTCAGGTAAGAGAATATTTAAACCAATTGTGATTGGTTTTGAACCCCGAGAAACTATCCCCTCCTTTTCAAGGAGGGGACCGATTATAAAACCAAACCGAAGGTTGGTTTTATAATCAGGGGTGGTACATTTGCGTCTAAACCCGCAAAAAATTTTGACCTCCACCATTCTCGCCATCGAATCATCCTGCGACGAAACTTCCGCATCAGTTTGCGTTGATGGAAAAATATTATCCAACTTTATCGCCAATCAAACCATACATGAACAATATGGCGGCGTAGTACCGGAACTCGCCAGCCGCGCGCATATGCAGAACATTGTGCCTGTTGTTAACGCTGCGCTGTCGTCTGCCAACTGCCAACTATCATCTCTCGATGCGATCGCTTTCACCCAATCTCCCGGACTCATCGGAAGTTTATTGGTAGGCGCACAATTTGCCAAATCGCTTGCTTTATCATTGAACAAACCATTGATAGCCGTGCACCATATGCAGGCGCATGTTCTGGCAAACCTGATCGGTGATGAGCAACCTGCGTTTCCGTTTTTATGTTTAACTGTAAGCGGCGGGCATACACAGATCGTTCTGGCCAATTCGCCACTTGACCTGAAAGTGATCGGCGAAACAATTGATGACGCGGCAGGCGAAGCATTTGATAAGAGTGCAAAATTATTGGGACTCCCATATCCCGGCGGCCCATTGATAGATAAATATGCAAAGGATGGCAATCCTCTTGCTTTCAAATTTGCAGAACCGCAGATCCCGGATCTCAATTTTTCTTTTAGTGGGTTAAAGACCTCTGTATTATATTTTCTGCAAAAACAGGAGCCTGGTTTTATCGAACAGAACCTGCCGGATCTCTGCGCATCCATTCAATACACTATTATAAATATCCTGCTGAAAAAAATCAAGACAGCGGTTCAGCAAACCGGTGTAAAAAATATCTGCATCGCAGGCGGCGTTAGTGCCAACAGCGGTTTACGTAAGAGCCTGCAGGGAATGGGAGAGAAGAGCGGCTGGAAAACACATATCCCCAAATTTGAATACTGCACCGATAATGCAGCGATGATCGCGATCACTGCTTACTATAAATATCTCGCCGGCCAGTTCAGCCCCCTCGAAACCGGCCCTACTGCAAGAGCAGAGTGGTAGAAGAAATTAGTAATTATTAATTCCTAATTATTTTCAGGCTGGCATCATTTTTTATATAGTTATTGTATAAAAGATAAAGCCATGTCAACGAAAGAGCCTAACAAATTCATGCATACGGATATTGCAGATTCAGACCGCGATAAAGAACGTATGAAACCTGAAGAAACCACGCTTGATCTGCCCGATGCAAATGAGATCCCGGGGCAGGAGCATATCCATGTTCCCAGGATGAAACAATTTCATGATACCACTATTTCGTCTGACGACGAAGAAGGCAAAGGATTGTTCGGTGAAGATGAACTCGACAATAATTCAGATGTTACCGATGAAGAAAAAGAATTACTCAGCCGTACGGATGACAGCATGAGCAGCATCGACGATGAAGACAGGCGCAACCTGATGCTTGATAAGACCGACCGCGATGGGGAAGTGTTAAATGAAAAAGATGATGTATCAGGTAAAGACCTTGATGTTCCGGGCTCCGATGAAGATGATGCGGATGAAGATCTCGGCGAAGAAGACGAAGAAAATAACAGCTACAGTTTAGGTGGCGACAGGAAAGATTAAATAATTTGTTATGAGGGCCATATACTTATCAGTAATGATCTTTATGTTGTCGCTGCTATTAATATCCTGCGACAATAAAGACTATGCAAGGGAAGAAGTATACTGTACCGCATCGCCCACAAACGATACAGTTGTGCTGGCTTATAATAAAACAATTCCAGTTTTTGAATCCTGTAAAGAAAATTTACATATTGCATTTACACAGGTAACCGATACACGCTGCCCGGATGATTCGGCATGTACCGAAGCCGGCCAGGTACATGTAGTTTTGCAAATGGATAATTCTTTCAGCGTTATACTTGAACCGGATATTATCCTTGACACCACTTATAAGGGCCGTTCATATAGTTTTCAGGTGGTTGATGTGCTGCCGCATCCGAAAACAAATGCCGGTGTGACTGCCAGTCAACAAAGAGCTGTGGCGATCATTAAACGTGGTAATATTATTCCAGCTACTTATTGATTCAGTCGCTCGGCTCCGCCGAGTGACCACTATCCCCCGGCCTCCCGGCCGCAAATCCCAAACGCAAAGCCAAACGCATATATGAATTACATGGATCCAAAAATGTGCCCACTATTTTCTAGCTTCAAATAAGGTCCACGGATAAGAAAGCATATTCTTCAGATACTTCGATTGCCATTCAAATTCAGGATGTGCTTTATAAAATTTTTCTCCAATAAAATCCTGCCCGCAGGGATGTCCCATATGCGCCCATAGCTGCATATTCTTTGCTAATTCAGCGGTAGTAACTTTTCCCTGCACCGCACCCATCGGGTAATAGGCGGGAAGATCCCATTCTGCGCAGCCTTTCGCATCTTCATCGATATGGCCGCAGATAACGCACCGGTTGTTTGCATTTTTATTTTGCAAGGCGTCTACATGATCGCCTTCGATCTGTTTGCCTGTTTCAAGATTTAATTTTCCTTTCATATCAACCAGAACCAATTGTTCCATCCGCAATTTGCGTGCATTCGGCGAAGTAGTTTTATCATTTACGTTGAACGTAGTTTCTTCTTTGATCAGTTTTTCATCGCTTGGAAAATTGGAGCCGATCATCGCCGTATCTTTTGACCGCCATACCTTATAATTTTTCAGGCCCAGTTCCAGTTTCGCTACTTCATTTGTTTTGGTATCGCCGATCAGCCAGTCGTTCGCATAACCGCCATTATTTCCCTCTGTGAAAATTTTTATTACATCATCAATACTGTTACTGTATTGTGCAGCTTTTCTTGCCCTTGCAAATTCAGGGATCGCCGAAGTATCAAATCCTTTGAACTGTGTGATGGTAGTTTCCGTAATGAGTAAGCCATTATTCGTAATCAAAAAATCATCGCCGCTGTGAATGAATCCTGGCATACAATCCATCAGGATATGGTTTCCTTTTTCCGGAACAATATCTGCGATCACGTTCCAGTGTTGGCCGGTAATATAAGAGGTCCAGTTATTATGGCCGATCACAATTTTTCCATCTGCCGTAAAACTTCCGGTAGCAATAAAAGCGCTGCAATTGCCTGGCGCTTTGTTATTGCCGCTCCCGGCTTTTATTTTATCATCCTGCAACGGTACATAATAATAAGCCAGTTCTTCCAATGCATTAAGTGCAGTAATATCAAGGCTGTCATAATTTTTATGTTGTGCCTGCAAGCCTTCTGCTATGCCATTGATCTCGTCTTTATATTCCCTGTCTAATTTGTTCCACAAAAAATTCCGCGCACAGCCACGATAGTATGCCCAATCTCTCTTTGTTTCATGCGTAAGTAAATGCTGTACGGCCTGAATGGTCGTATCGATATCATTCGCCAGTAAATAACCATGCTGGTAGCCAATGGTTGAAGGGGAGCCTTCGAGGTGTACATAGATCCACCCGTTTTTATTTTCACGGCTGGCTTTATCGAGCCTTGTATCTTTTTTGGGTTCATTGCATCCAAAAAGAAAACAGGCAATGCTGAAAATGCAGATCGGTCTTGAGAAAACAGTTTTCATGGAAGTTAGTTTGGGTATGGCTAAAGGTATTATTTATTTGATCACATCAGTCGCTCGGCTCCGCCGAGTGACAAGTATCATCCGGCCTCCCGGCCACCAGGCAAATGAAATATCAACAAAAAAATCAACGCTAACCCGTACTTTTGCCGCCGGAAAACAAGGCAAACAAAATGATCAGTGCAAGAAATATTACACTCGCTTACGGCAAGCGGGTATTATTCGACGAAGTAAATATCAATTTCATCAAAGGAAATTGTTATGGTGTGATTGGAGCCAATGGTGCAGGCAAATCAACTTTTTTAAAGATCCTCAGCGGTGAAATAGAACCCAATAAAGGCAATGTAGAAATTTCACCCGGCGAACGCATGGCGGTTCTGAAACAGAACCAGTTTGAATTTGATGATTGTACCGTTCTGAATACCGTTCTCATGGGCCACAAACGTTTATGGGATGTAATGCATGAACGCGATGCCATTTATGCCAAAGCCGATTTTACAGAAGAAGACGGAATGAAAGCCGGCGAACTGGAAGGCGAGTTTGGCGAAATGGGCGGCTATGAAGCAGAAAGTAATGCCGGCAGCCTTCTGAGCAGCCTGGGTGTAAAAGAAGAAATGCATCAGGTGTTGATGAAAAATATCCCGAGCACGTTTAAAGTGCGGGTATTGCTGGCGCAGGCGTTGTTTGGAAATCCCGATATTCTTTTATTGGATGAGCCTACCAACGGACTTGATATTGAAACCATCGGCTGGCTGGAAAATTTTCTTGCCGATTATGAAAACATTGTATTAGTAGTTAGTCACGACCGTCACTTTCTCGATACCATCTGTACGCATGTGGCGGATGTGGACAGGTCGAAGATCAAAACATTCACCGGCAACTATACTTTCTGGTATGAATCATCACAACTGATCAGCCGCCAGATCAATGATAAGAATAAAAAGAACGAAGAAAAGCGGAAAGCTGTTTGATAAAGTAAACTTCAGTATCAATAAGGGAGAGAAGATCGCTTTCCTTAGCCGTGACCCATTGGCCGTTACCAGTTTCTTTGAGATAATCAACGATAAAATGCAGGCAGATACGGGTAAGTTTGAATGGGGTACAACCATTACCAAAGCCTATCTGCCGCAGGAGAACCAGGAATTTTTTACCGAGGGGTTAACGCTGATGGATTGGTTGCGGCAATATGTGCCACCGCATGTAACCGATGCAGATGAACCTTTTATCCGCGGCTTCCTTGGAAAGATGCTATTCAGCGGCGATGATATTCAAAAGAAGACGAATGTTTTGAGCGGAGGTGAAAAAGTACGTTGTATGGTTAGCCGGATGATGTTGCAGAACCCAAATCTTATTATTCTCGATCAGCCAACCAATCACCTCGACCTGGAAAGCATTCAAAGCTTTAATGAAGGGTGCCAGACTTTTCCGGGTGTGGTATTGATCACATCGCATGACCATACCTTTATGCAGACCGTTGCAAACCGTATTATCGAGCTGACTCCAAAAGGCATCATTGACCGTTTAATGACCTTTGATGAATACATGGAAGACAGCCGTGTAAAGGAATTGCGGGAAGAATTGTATAATTAAGAACATTCAACACGTATTTAACGCAAGCCGATTTTTGACTGATTTTGTTCTGTAAATTGGGTTCAAATTCATCGTTATGTCTGTTATTAAGGTTCCACTTTT
>JABDAP010000002.1:42429-63921 GCA_013289065.1 Bacteroidota bacterium
GTTGGCTCAAAAGGAGAAAGACGTTTATATACATTATTTGATAGTGGAGCAAACTTATCCTGCATAAGCCCAGAATTTGCAAGCGAATTAGATATACCCGTTAGTCTTGGAAGAGAACGTAAAATAGCCACAGCAAGTGAAGCCCATTTCATTGCGATCAAAGAAAGAATTACACTGGATTTCTATATTGAGGATGTATTATTAAGTGATGAATTCCTGGTTGTCCCGGGTTTAAGCGAAGAAGCTATCATCGGAGCGGCTACTTTGCAAAAGTGGCGCATCAAATTAGATTTTGAACATGATACGGTTCATGTAGATCCCAAGGTTGCTAAAATGCAATTGATTTGAGGATTGAACCCTATTTTCTCTTTGTATAGCCGAGACAGAAAGTCGCAATGCGTAGCCAAAAATGTGGATAACAAGCGCTTCTCCTGATTTCCAAAGCCTTTTTCTACCATTATTGTTGAGAAAATATTTAAAAAAAGGCATTTTCGTATTGGTATTTTGGCGCATTTACTTACCTTTGCCTCCCGAAAAAATCGGAAAAAAATTCAGAGTCATGGCAAGAGTATGTCAGGTTACAGGTAAAAAACCAATGGTTGGAAACAGAGTTTCTCACTCGAACATTAAAACCAAACGCCGTTTCTTACCTAATTTACAGAAAAAACGTTTCTTTTTTGCTGAAGAAGACCGTTGGGTATCTATCAAGGTATCAACTGATGCATTAAGAACAATTAACAAGAACGGATTGGCATCTGTGATCAAAGGAATGAGAGCAGAAGGCACTAAAATCTAATTAATTATTCACTAAGCAAACTACGCAATAAAATGGCAAGGAAAGGTAACAGGGTGCAGGTGATTTTGGAATGTACAGAGCATAAGACCAGTGGTCAGCCCGGTACAAGCCGTTATATCACTACCAAAAACAAAAAGAACACACCCGAGCGTGTGGAGTTAAAGAAGTACAACCCGATTTTAAAAAAAAGTAACTGTTCATAAAGAAATTAAATAATCATGGCAAAAGCAGCTAAAACCGCGATCAAGACCAAAGACCAGAAAGCAGCAGCGGAAGCTAAGAACTGGACAAAAGTGATCAAGGCTGTACGCAGCCCTAAATCCGGCGCCTATACTTTTAAAGAAGCGATCGTGCACAAGGATAAGATCAAAGATTTTCTTTCAGAGAAATAATCGGAACTATCGTAACAATATTCAAAAAGCTTTCCTGTTTGTATGGAAGGCTTTTTGTATTTAAAAACAATTTGAAAATGTGCTAATTTGAAAATTTGAAAATGATCATAGGTTAATCCTGTCATTGTTTTCCACTTTCAAATTTTCAAATTTTCAAATTTTCAAATTAAACAAATGAGTTTTCTCGGAAAATTATTCGGCAGGGAGGAAAAAGAAAGCCTTGACCAGGGTTTGCAAAAAACCAAAGAAGGCTTTTTTGCAAAGATCACGAAAGCAGTTGCCGGAAAAAATACGGTAGATGAAGAAGTGCTCGATAACCTTGAAGAAGCATTGGTTAGCGCCGACGTAGGTATTGAAACCACGATCCGTATCATTGAACAGGTAGAGAAAAGAGTTAAGCAGGATAAATATGTTGGAACCGATGAGCTGAATAAGATCCTGCAGGAAGAAATAGAAGCAATGCTGGTTGATGCCGCGGAACAATCTTACAAAGACTTTGGCATCCCCGAAGGGAAAAAACCATACGTGATACTGGTGGTGGGAGTGAACGGTGTTGGAAAAACAACTACGATCGGCAAGCTAGCGCACAATTATAAAAAAGCAGGCAAGAATGTGATACTTGGTGCGGCAGATACTTTTCGTGCTGCTGCAGTTGATCAGTTAACGATCTGGAGCGAACGGGTTGGTGTACCGATCGTAAAACAGGCCATGGGCTCTGATCCAAGCGCTGTTGCATATGACACTGTTGCAAGTGCTGTTGCAAAAAATGCAGATGTGGTGATCATTGATACCGCGGGCCGCCTGCATAACAAAGTGCATTTGATGGACGAACTGGGTAAGATCAAACGCGCTATCCAGAAAGTAGTTCCATCTGCACCACATGAAGTGATGCTGGTACTGGATGGATCAACCGGGCAAAATGCGTTGGAACAGGCAAAACAATTTACTGCAACAACAGAAGTATCTGCACTATCCATCACCAAATTAGATGGTACGGCAAAAGGCGGTGTGGTACTTGCTATCGCCAATCAATTTAACATACCGGTGAAATATATCGGGGTTGGTGAAAAGATCGATGACCTCATCATCTTTGATAAACATGAATTTGTTGACAGCCTGTTTTCTTTAAAATAAAGCCTGGAGTTATTTTTTACTCCAGACTCCAGACTTCTAACTCCAGACTATTCTAAAATGTATATCTGATTCCTAAACCGCCCCAGCCGCCTTCGAAATAATTGTAGCCGATGATATTGAAAGATGGCTGCCAGTCGAAGCTGAGGTTTAGCGGTACGCCGGTTATTTTATAATCAAGGCCTATCACTCCATCAATGCCAATGGCTAAGCCGCCTTCGCGTGTTGGGTATTTATTTTTCCAGGCATCGCTCCAGATACCAACATGGCCGCCGGCACCAACATACCATTTTAATCCTTCCACGCCACTGATATCATAATGTAATTCGTACAAACCGGTTACGCGGAAACCATCTGCGGAAAGATAACCAAGCCCTTCAACCGCTGTGTTTGTATTTAAAAAATGTTTTACCGTTACTGCGCCGGGATATACTTTCACCCCTATGGCGGTTTTATAGTCGCTGCCATCATTTTGTTGCGCATGAATTCGGGAGAAAGAAAACAGTACAATGGTTGACAATAATAATAATTTCATAAGAGTGTTTTTTAATATGAGGCAAAATCGTACCAAAACTTCAAATAGTTATTCAAAGAATAGTTAATAGGTTTGTAGCATGCATACATTTAAGGAACTCGTAACAGATTTTGGAGAGCGTTTCGGTGTGAGGCATTTTCCGCAGTCGCCGGCAAGTTTATATGAACCCGGCGAATATTTTTTATCATGGGGTGGAAAACGGATAAGGCCTGTGATGTGTTTGATGGGTAATGAAATGTTTGATTCGATCCATCCCGATTCATACCATGTTGCTACCGCCATTGAACTGTTTCACAATTTTACATTGATCCATGATGATATCATGGATGAAGCGCCGTTGCGCCGTGGCATGGAAACGGTACACATGAAATACGGATCCAATACCGCTTTGCTAACAGGCGATGTGATGATGATCCGCGCATACGAATACCTGAATAAAATAAACGGGCAATACCTGCATCGCATCATTGCTTTATTCAACCAAACAGCAAAAGAAGTTTGCGAAGGGCAACAACTGGATATTGATTTTGAAAAGATGCCCGATGTTTCGCTTGATGCATATATTGAAATGATCAGCCTCAAAACATCTGTGCTGCTTGCTGCAAGCCTGGAAATGGGCGCTATTCTCGGCGGCGCCAGCGAAGGCAATTGCAGGCATATCTATGAATTCGGAAAAAACCTCGGTATTGCTTTCCAGGTGCAGGACGATTATCTCGATGCATTTGGCGACCCTGAAAAATTCGGTAAAGAAACCGGTGGCGATATTCGCCAGAATAAAAAAACATTTTTATTGCTTCATGCACTAGAAGTAACGGATGCAGAACAGAAGAAAACTTTGAAAAGAGTAATGAATGAAAACCCGGCCGATAAAGTACAAAAAGTATTATCCATTTTCAAAGCCTGTAATGTAGATGAATGGGCAATGCAGCTGAAAGAAAAATACCTGGCCACTGCATTAAAACATCTTGATGATATTGCTGTGATGTCTGTAAGAAAAAAGCCTCTGGAAGAACTGGCGTTGTTCCTGATACAGCGGGACTATTGACAGTTAAGAGTTAAAAGTGAATAGTTAATAGTTAAAATAACTTTGGGCTATTAACTATTAACTATTAATTTTTAACTATTTTACCCTTAACCAAACTAACACACATGTCTTCTTCTTTATTCCGCACGAAGAATATTGATAAAATAATCAGTGATGCAGCTATTGCAGAAGAAAGCGCGCATAGCAGTGGGGGCGCTCTTAAAAGAGTGCTTACGGTAAAGGATCTTACTTTTTTTGGTATTGCCGCCATTATCGGCGCGGGCAGTTTCAGCAGTTTGGGGGAAGCCTGTTTTAAAGGTGGCCCCGGTGTAGTGATATTGTTTGTGATCTGTGGCATCGCATGCGCATTCACCGCTTTTTGTTATTCAGAATTTGCGAGCAGGATACCGGTTGCAGGGAGCGCTTATACTTATGCGTATGCATCATTCGGTGAATTGTTTGCATGGATCATCGGCTGGGCGCTGGTAATGGAATATTCTATCGGCAATATTTATGTAGCATACAGCTGGAGCGATTATTTTACTTCGTTCCTGCATAAAGTTGGTGTGTCTATCCCTGATTATCTTACCTGCAGTTATACGGAAGCACATAAAGCTGTACTTGATCAATCAACCAATGACGAACTGATCAATGCATGGAAAACCGCGCCGGTAGTAGGAAGCCTGCGGATCATTTTTGACCTGCCTGCATTGGTGATCAATATGCTCATCACTTATCTTGTATACCGCGGCATCAAAGAAAGCCGCAATTTCAGTAATGTGATGGTGATATTGAAATTGATGGTAGTGGGACTGGTGATCATAGTTGGTGGTTATTATATTTTTGCGAATCATTCTTTCAATAACTGGTTCCCTGAAAATGATGTGCATATAAAATCATTTATGCCGAATGGTTTTGGTGGTGTAATGATGGCTGTGAGTGGCGTATTCTTTGCTTATATCGGGTTTGATGCAGTGAGTGTGCTTGCCGAAGAAAGTAAAAATCCGCAACGCGACCTTCCCCGCGGCATGGCGCTTTCATTGGTTATTTGTACGATCGTTTATATTCTGCTCGCTTTGGTATTAACCGGTGTTACCAATTACAGGAACTTTGAAAATGTAGGCGATCCGCTTGCAAGGATATTTGAAGCAAAATTTCTGAATATCGGATGGATGCAATTTCTAGTTTCTATTTGTGCAGTTGTTGCAATGACAAGTGTATTGCTTGTCTTTCAAATGGGCCAGCCACGCATATGGATGAGTATGAGCCGCGATGGGTTGTTGCCGCCGGTATTTCAAAAGATACACCCCAAATATAAAACACCTTCTTTTGCAACCATACTTACAGGGCTTGTAGTTGGCGTGCCGATCTTATTTACCGATAAGAATTTTGTATTGGATTTTACCAGCATCGCTACTTTATTCGCATTTGTACTGGTTTGCGGCGGCGTATTGCTGATACCGCGAAAGGAAAAAGTGGCGGGGAGGTTTACGATTCCTTATATCAATGCAAAGATCATTTTTCCTTTACTGATACTTGGCGGGATTATTGTGTTATCGGTATTTTCAAAAGGATATTTTCAGGGGCTTTTTAATTTCGATTTTTCCAATAACGCAGATTATGTATCAGGCAAGATCAGTTTTATGGATGCAGCCATCCCGAATATTTCGCTGATCATTTTTTGGGGAGTATGCATTGTATTGAGCATTATTACTTTTATTAAGAATTATTCATTGATCCCTTTGATGGGTTTATCAACCTGTCTTTATTTATTGACCGGTATGACAAAATCCAATTGGGCATGGTTCCTTTCGTGGTTGTTGATCGGGTTGGTTGTTTACTTTTTGTATGGAAGGAAGAAAAGCAAGCTCGCTGCGGAAAGTAAAATATAAAACGTCTTTGCAAAGAACGAAGCAACCTGTGTCTTAAACATCAGTCTATGATATGGAACACGGGTTGCTTCATTACCCGCAAAAACGTAAATTCGCACCATGAAGTACCAGGTTGGTGATGAAATTATTGTGTTGCTCAGCAACGAAGAAGGCAGGGTGGTAGAGATCATGAATGATCAGATGGTGATGATAGAAGTGCGGGGCGTTAAGTTCCCGGCTTATATGGATCAGATCGATTTCCCTTATTTTAAAAGATTTACGCAGAAAAAACTGGTTGCTGAAAAAAAAACAGACCCGAAAGTTTATATCGACCAGCTGCCGAAAGAAAAGCCGCAACCCAACCAGATCAAGGTTTCAGACGGTGTATGGTTGTCATTCATTCCAAAATTTTCGCTGGATGATTTTAATGATGAAGTGGTTGACTTCTTAAAGATCCATTTGGTAAACAAAACCGCGCTTGCTTATAAATTTATTTACACACAGCAATTCTTCGGCAAAACAAATTTTGAATTAAATACAGGGATCGCAGCGTTCCACGATTTTTATCTTCATGACATTCCGTTTGAATCAGTGAATGACGGGCCATCTTTTTCTTTTGATTTTTCTTTACAGGCTCCGGATAAAAAGAAGGCGCCGCATTTTGAAGCTTCATTGAAACTAAAACCCAAACAGATCTTTCAGAAGATCGAAGGGATGAAGGATAACAATGAGCCAACCATTTCTTATCAATTATTCGCTGATTATCCCGATAAAGCAGAAGAAGATCATTTTGAACTCAGTTCATTGGCTGCCAAAGGATTTAAAATTTATGATGCATCCAAAGCACGCCAACACCTGGAACCCGCGCGTTCCGTAGTTGACCTGCACATAGAAAAATTGTCCGATAACTGGGAACAGATGAGCAATTTTGAAATACTAACGATGCAGCTAAACGAATTTCAAAAATGGTATGACCTGGCTGTTGCGCACAAACAATCTTCTCTTATTATTATTCATGGAGTTGGAACCGGAAAACTGCGCGATGAGATCCATGATATTTTAAAAACCAAACGTGAAGTAAAAACTTTCATCAACCAATACGACCCAAGGTTTGGGTATGGGGCGACAGAGATATTTCTGCAATACTAAAATTGATTTTGGAATTTTGATCCCGAGTACTCGGGAGGGAAATTTTGAAATTGAATCGAAGGAACTTATTACTTACTACTTATAACTTATAACTTTGCAATGCTACAAACCCGAGCTATCGTTCCCGCCCAGGCGGGAGAGGAAAGTCCGGACAGCACAGAGCAACCCACCGGTTAAGCGCCGGCTTCCCACAGCAATGCGGGAAAGAGAAAGTGCCACAGAAAATAACTACTTCAAGCAATTGGAGAAAAGGTGAAAATGTGAGGTAAAAGCTCACGGTTTTGTTTGGCAACAAACGGAACGGGTAAACCTTGGGTGCTGTAATGCCACGTATAGAACCGTTTGAGGGCTGCTCGCCCGAGGTTCAGGGTAGGCAGCAAGATTCCCGCAGTAATGCGGGAGCCAGATAAATGATAGTTTAGAAACAGAATCCGGCTTACGAGGTTTGTGGTTTTTTAGTGAATGGTCAATAGTGAATGGTGAATAAAATTCATTCACTATTGACCATTCACTATTCACAAACAGCCGCTGTGCAAATAAACTGTACAAGTGTGCGACGCAACGATGTTAAATAGTAATTCTTCTGCCGGGTTCATACCTTTTCATCCATTACATTTGCAACTATGACACAAGAACAGATCAAGATTATGAGGGACCGCGTTTTGGTTCTGAGGAGGTTTCTTTGACGTTGAGAACCGCACATATAAAGTAGAAACCGACCGGCAACTTTCTCTTTCGCCAGGCTTTTGGGATGATAACATCCGCGCCACGGCTATCATGAAAGAAATCAAAGTAAACGAGTACTGGCTTAAATTATATAAGCAGCTGGATACTTCTGTGGAAGACTTTGCTATTTTATTTGATTTCTGGAAAAGCGGCGATGCAACTGAAGAAGAAGTGAAAGCCGCTTACGATACCGCGATACAACAAATTGAAGATGCTGAATTCAAAAGCACACTGAATAAACCGGAAGATGAATTGCCGGCAGTGTTACAGATCAATCCAGGCGCTGGTGGAACAGAGAGCCAGGATTGGGCGGAGATGTTGTTACGCATGTACAAAATGTATGGCGATAAACAAGGCTGGAAAGTAACCGAGATCGATTACCAGGAAGGCGACGGTGCCGGAATTAAAAGCGCCACGATACAATTTGATGGTGAATTCGCATATGGTTTTTTAAAAGCGGAAAGCGGCGTGCATCGGCTTGTTCGTATTTCGCCGTTTGACAGTAATGCGAGAAGGCATACCTCTTTTGCATCAGTGTATGTATATCCTTTGATCGATGACAGCATTGAAATCAATGTAAACCCAAGCGATTTGGAATGGGCATTTTACAGAAGCGGTGGCAGCGGCGGACAAAACGTAAATAAAGTAGAAACGGCTGTACGATTAAAACATATTCCGAGTGGATTTATTGTTGAATGCCAACAGGCGCGTACCCAAGGCGAGAACCGTGAGCTTGCTTTAAAAATGCTGAAGAGCCGTTTATACGAAGAAGAACTCCGCAAAAGACAGGAAGCCATCGATGCAACCAATGCCGGAAAAAAGAAAATAGAATGGGGCAGCCAGATCCGCAGTTATGTTTTTCATCCATACAAAATGATCAAGGATCACCGCACAGATTATGAAGTAGGTAATGTTGGGCCGGTGATGGATGGAGAGTTGGATGGATTTATAAAGGCGTATCTGATGATGGAGAAGGAGGAAAATAGTTAATAGTTAAGAGTTAAGAGTTAATAGTTAAAAGTCAATACCGTTTTCACTATTAACTATTAACTATTAACTATTAACTGTAATATATCTAACCAAACTCCTCTTCGCAATAGGCAATAATGTTTCTTCCATCGGTATACTGAGATCGGTTTCTACTGCATACACAGCAGGATTAGGGAGATCAGAACGGTTTTTAATGAGTTGCGCTTTGATGCTGTGGTATGAGTTAACCAGGTTGCGTTGCCATACATCTATAAATTCTGTTTTGATACTCCGGTATTTCTCATCGTGTTTTTCAAAAATGCTTAAACGGTATTGGTATACCCAGGTATTGCGGCAGCTTCCTTCGCATAATAAAAAATAACCTTCGTTATGATCGAGCGGCATGATGCCTACAGGTTCTATGTTTAATTTATTTTCTACAAACTCATAGATCTCGCTGCCGGCAGTGATCGCTTTTTTCATGGTGCCGGATGCATAATTGATGATGTCTTCGAGTTCCAGCATCAGTTCATCGTCTTCCACAAGCGACTCATATAACAATTGCAATTTTTCAATCTGTATGCCGGTTAATTTTTTCGGGAACTGTTCCTGCAGGTACTTTTTGTTCTCTTTAAAAGCCACCAGGTTGTTATAGTGAAAGATGAGGTCGGCGAGTGGCGGGTATAGTTTCTTTTCGCAGAAATGTTTGCCGATCTCCTGTAAATAGGCGAGAAGTGTATATTTCTTCAACTCAAAATCAATGTACCCATCCGCGAACCATGTTTGTGATAAGGTTTTCATACAGGCCTGTTTGGTTATCTGAATTTACTTATGAGATGCCTGCATCAATGCTTTTGTTTACTAACACTATGTGAAAAACCGTCAAATATCGAACGGTATCGGTTGAGCAGTCTCGGTTTGATAGTTTAGCATGGTTTTATTACCGCGCCTCTGCGCCTTTGCGTGAAAAAATGCACGCGAAGGCGCGGAGGCGCAGTTTTGAGTTGTGGGAATTTTCAAACTGAGATCCTACTGTCAAATGTTTATTTCGCGTTTATTTGCCTGAATACAACTAATTTTACGAAAAGCAGGTATATCAAGTGACCATCAAAAGACATAATGTTTCACATTGGCTGATAAGGTTGCCCTTATTGCTGGTGTATACTTTGTTTTTCTGTATTCAACTGTTTTTCTATTTTGATACAAGCCATTGCTACCTGGAACCCGGTGGTTATACAGAGATCTTTCCTACAACTTTTGGTAAAACAACCGTACACAAAGAAGTTACTTCAGTTAAGAAGATAACGAACGAGGCAAAAAAGAAATTAAAGTTCAGGTTCAATAAAAAATTCTGGCCGTCTAATATGGCTTGTGAGATCACAACCAGTAAAGTATTGGCGCCATTGTATTTTGAACCGCTGGTTTTGGGAGATTATATCAATCATTACCAATCCACGCGCCTTATCTATACAGCAACTCTCCGAGGCCCGCCTGTAGTTGCGTAGTTTTCTTTTTACCAACATTTTCCATTTTAATTTTTTATTGTATGGCTACTTTCCAGCGAAGAAAGCATATGCTGTTTGTGGGTATCGGTGTACTCATGCCAATATTTTCCATTTTGGCGCAACAGTATAGTTTACAAAATTTAGTAGATGCTTCAAAGAATTATCTGCCGGTATTAAAACAAAAACAGGCGCAGGTAAACAGTGCAAAAGCATCCGTAACAGATACGCGGCATTCTTTTTTGCCGCAGGTGAGAGCGAGTGAACAGCTCAGTATCGCTTCCGTTAACTCAATAGCGGGGAGCTATTTTAATTTTATTCCAACAGCGTCTACATCAGGTGGCGTGCGTGCAGCCAGTGACCTTCAACCTAACAGCAGTAACCTGGCTGCGTTATATGGAGAATATGAACTGGCCAATTTTGGTTTGAATGATGCGAAGTTGCAAACGGCGCAAGCCAATGTAGGCCTGCAGCAGGCGGATCTTGAAAGAGAACGATACGCGGCTGAATTAGAAGTGGCGAGGTATTATTTCAATATGCTCAAAACACAATACAGGCTCGCAACTGATCAACAGAATGTAAAACGGTACGACAGCATTTTTACGATCATCAAAGCGCTTACCATAAGCGGCTTGAAACCGGGATCAGATTCATCGCTTGCCAAAGCTGAATTATCGAAAGCGCGGATCACTTACAATCAAACTGCGGGAAGCCTCAGCCAGTTGAAAGAACAACTGAGTTACCTGACTGGTATTCCCTCTCAACAATTATTGATCGATAGCCTGGCCGGAAATTTTTTAATGCAGAAACCATTACCCCTGAATTTTGCTTTTGATACGGCCAATAACCCATTGATCGATTACTATGCAAAAAGAAAAGATATTTTATTGGCTAATGAAATACTCATCAAAAAAAGTTACCTGCCAAAAGTGATACTCGCAGCAGGCACATGGGCGAGAGGGTCGAACATTCAGTATAATGATGATTACAAATCATTGGCAACCGGGTTGGGTTATCAAAGATTTAATTATGCAATCGGCATTGGTATTACATATAACCTGTTCAATGGGCTATATCGTAAAGACAAACTCGATATCAATCATTTCGATACACAGGCGAGTGAATTTGCTTTGCAGCAGGAGAAGCAGTCGCTTTATTCCGCATCGCTTCGTGCAGATGCTGCTTTGCAGGCTACACAGGCCAATCTTGCCGAACTGCCCATCCAGCTTGGTTCTGCAACGGATACGTACAAGCAGAAACTGGCACAGTATAAAGCAGGGATCATTTCACTGATCGATCTTACGAATGCATCCTTTGTGTTGTACCGTTCGCAGACAGACTATATAGAAACGCTGAACGACTGGTATCTCGCGCAATTAGATAAAGCTGCATCAACAGGAAACCTTACTCAATTCATTCAAACAATTAAATAATTATGGTACGTGCAGCATTAAAAAGGCCGATTACCATATTGGTAATTTTTACGGGGCTGTTATTGTTTTCCGTGATGGCCATCCGGACGATACCGATAGATATCTTTCCCAAACTCAATGCACCCACTATCTATGTGATAGAACAATATGGCGGTATGAGTGCGCAACAGATGGAAGGGATTTTCAGTACAAGGATGCAGGATCAGTTCCTGTATGTGAACGGAATAAAAAACATCGAGAGTAAAAACATACAGGGCCTCACATTTGTGAAACTGAGTTTTTATGAAAATACAGATATGGCCGAAGCCACTGCGCAGGTTGCTTTACAAAGCAACCGCATGCTTGGATTTTTTCCGCCGGGATCCCTGCCGCCAACCGTGATACGTTTTGATGCATCCTCATTGCCGGTAGGCGAGTTGGTATTCAGCAGTAAAACAAAATCGTTGCAGGAAATGTTCGATCTCGCGTTAACGCGTGTCAGGCCTTTGTTTGCAACGGTTCCGGGATTATCGGCAGCACCGGCATTCGGATCCAATTCCAGAACAGTAGTGGTAAATGTTGACCCTGCAAAGCTGCGTGCATTCAATATCAGTTCAGATGAAGTGGTGGATGCGATCGCAAGAAACAATACGATCACGCCATCGGGAAATATCCGTGTAGATAATACCATGTTCGTTACCTCTATCAATTCAATGGAAGATAAAATTCAGGAATTCGCACAGATCCCGATAAAGAGTAACGGAACAGGTTCTGTGTTTGTAAGCGATGTGGCAAAAGTTGCCGATGCATCAGACATCACGGTAGATTATGCATTGGTGAACGGAAAACGTTCTGTGTATATCCCCGTTGTAAAAACAGCAGACGCCTCAACCTGGGATGTTGTACAAAATCTCCGTACAAAACTTCCTGAAATGCAATCGCTGTTGCCTGATGATGTAAGGATCAGTTATGAATTCGATCAAAGTATTTTTGTGATGAACTCAGCCAAAAGTTTAATGACAGAAGGCATACTCGGTGCGATCTTAACGGGATTGATGGTATTGCTATTCCTGCGCGACTGGCGAAGCAGCGTGGTAGTGATCGTAACGATACCTGTGGCGGTATTGAGTGCGGTATTGTTTTTAAAATTAGCCGGGCAAACGATCAATATCATGACGCTGAGCGGGCTTGCATTGGCCATCGGCGTATTGGTTGACCAGGCTACGGTAACGATTGAAAATATTCACCAGCATTTAGAAATGGGCAAGCCAAAGAAGCAGGCAATATTGGATGCGTGTTCAGAAATATCTTTTCCCTTGTTGCTGATATTGCTGTGTATTCTCGCTGTATTCGCACCGGCTTTTGTAATGAGCGGTGTGCCGAAAGCGATGTTCCTGCCTTTGTCGTTGTCTATTGCATTTGCGATGATCGTTTCATTTATTGCGGCGCAAACATTGGTGCCGGTTATTGCAAACAGGTTATTGAAAGTAGAAAAATTTCAATACCATCATAACCAGTTTCATGCTCATGCCGGGTTGGCATTGGATGATAAAGAAATAAAAGAGATCGACCGGCATAATACAGAAGATAAAAAACATGGTAATGAAAATGGGTTCTTTCAAAGATTAAAACTGAGTCTCGCTTCCTTGCTTGAAAGATGGATGCCGCAAAGAAAATGGATCGTGATTCTTTACCTCGTTGTTGTAACAGCCGCTGCCGGCGCATGTTTCATGATCATCGGAAAAGACCTGTTGCCAAAAAATAATAATGGCCAGATCCAGTTGCGGATCCGCGAACCGGATGGAACACGTTTGGAAATTACGGAAAGGGCCACGCAGGGAATATTGGCGATCATCGATTCAACGGTGAATCATCAGGTGGAAATTACTTCAGCCTATGTTGGACTGGTTCCAAGTAATTTCGGAACAAGTAACCTGTATATTTTTAACAGCGGTACACATGAATCGCTGATACAGGTAAACCTTGACAAAGAATATAAAATAAGAACGGAGGATCTGAAAGAAATGCTTCGCAAAAATATTGCAGCAAAATATCCCGGCCTCCGCATTTCATTTGAGCCGATCGAGCTTACGGAAAAGATCATGGCGCAGGGCGCTTCCACACCGATCGAAGTAAGGGTTGCCGGCAAGAATATCACGGATATCAAAAATTATTCTGCACAGTTGTTAAACAAAATGCAGGGTATTTCTTTTTTGCGTGATGTACAGATCGCGCAGCCATTGCATTTCCCAACGATCAATATCAATGTGGACAGGCAGAAGCTTTCATTGATGGGCCTTTCACTGGAGAATATTTCCAGAAGCATCACAGCAACCACTTCATCGAGCCGTTATACCAGTAAGAATTTCTGGCTGGATAATAAAACATCGTACACTTATCAAACACAGGTACAGGTACCGGAATACATGATGAATTCGGTGGAAGAATTACAGGCAACACCATTGGTTAAAGGGCAGGTGCGGCCGATGTTATCCGATGTAGCAACGCTATCAATTGATACATTGCCCGGAGAATACGACAGGAGCGGGCCCCGGCGTTATGTAACCATCAGTGCAAATATTTATAAGAATGACCTGGGCTCCGCAACGGACGCAGTAGCAAAAGCGATCAAAGATGTGGGCACACCACCAACAGGATTGGTTACGGAGATCAAAGGGATGTCTTCCTTGCTGATCGAAACATTGGGTTCATTACAAACAGGATTATTGGCTGCGATCGTGGTGATACTGTTATTGCTCGCTGCAAATTATCAATCGGTTGGCGTAGCCATATCAGTGTTGTCAACGGTACCTGCCGTGCTGTTAGGTGCGATGCTGTTATTATTGGCAACCGGCGCCACATTGAATCTGCAATCTTATATGGGTGTGATCATGAGTACCGGTGTATCTGTTGCCAATGCGATATTGATCGTAACGAATGCAGAAACATTACGCATCGAATACAAAGACCCGTTCAAAGCGGCTACGGTTGCGGCGAGTGTTCGTTTACGGCCGATATTGATGACGAGCCTTGCGATGATCGCAGGAATGGTGCCCATGGCCATTGGTATGGGCGAAGCGGGCGATCAATCGGCGCCATTGGGACGCGCAGTGATCGGCGGCTTGATCGCATCAACTTTTGCGGCATTGTTCATTGTACCATTGGTGTATGGATGGGTGCAGCAGAAAAAATCTTTTCAATCAGTTTCATTATTACCGGAAGATTTAATTAACTAAATCATTTATATGAAATATTTTATCGTTTTGATCACTATTGTTTTTGCTCTCGGTTCCTGTTCATCAAACAAACCGGAAGAAAAAAAATCGGATACAAAAGCAGCCGCTCCAAAATATGAACTGGCTGTTGTAGAAAAAGCGGGTGTAAGTACCATCATCAAATTACCTGCACAAATGGCGGCATTTGAAGAAGTGAGTATTTTTCCGAAAGTAAACGGGTATGTAAAAAATGTATTGGTTGATATCGGCACCAAAGTATCGCAGGGAAGTTTGCTGATGACACTCGAAGCGCCTGAGCTGGAACAGGCATCATTGCAGGCAAGAGAAAGATTTACGCGCGCAAAAGCTGATCTCTCATTAGACAAAGAACATTTTCAAAGACTGGTAGAAGCATCCAAAACACCGGGCGCCATTTCTCCTTTTGATATTTCAACAGCCAAAACAAAATTAGATGCAGACAGCGCTTTATCCAATGCAGAAAAAGCAAACTGGCAGATGCAGCAATCGATGATGGATTATTTGCAGATCCGCGCACCGTTTGATGGTGTGATCACGGAACGCAATGTGCATCCAGGTGCATTGGTGAGTGCGGTAACAAAAGACAAACCCATGCTGGAACTAAAGCAGGTAAAGCATTTGCGGCTACAGGTAGATATTCCGGAAGGAACAGCGGCAGCGATCAGGAACCAGGATACGGTGTCATTTTATACAAGCGCTTTTCCCGGAAAAAAAATGACCGGCCATATCAGCCGCAAATCGATGAACATCAATTCGCAGCTGCGTTCTGAAAGAATGGAGATCGATGTGATGAACAGCGATGGGTTATTATCTCCGGGTATGTTTGCAGAAGTGGTGTTTCAGTCGACCGGCAATCATGAAGCATTATCCGTTCCAAGATCTGCAGTGGTTACGTCGACTGAAAGAAAATATGTATTGGTGATGAATGATGGTAAAATAAAAAAAGTGGATGTCAGTACCGGAAATGAATCAACCACAAAAGTGGAAGTGTATGGTTTGCTGCAGGCAGGGGATAAGGTGATCGTGAATGCGAATGATGAGATTAAAGAAACGCAGTAGTTATATTGCTTTGCTTCTTTGTGCCTTTGCGTGATTTTTTTCACGCAAAGGCGCAAAGCTTATAAGGCGCAAAAATTATAGATAGTGGAACCACTGTTTATTCAGATCCCATTTCTCGAATTCTTTGGCTACTTCTGAGAGGAAACCTGCGCCAATGCTGCCATCTACGATCCGATGATCGTAACTGAGCGAGAGATACATCATGTGGCGTATGCCGATCGTATCGCCCTCTTTTGTTTCGAGTACCACGGCGCGCTTTTTTATTGCACCAACGGCCAGGATCGCAACCTGTGGCTGGTTAATGATGGGTGTTCCCATCAAACTGCCAAACGTGCCAACATTGGTTAAAGTAAATGTGCCGCCCTGTGTGTCTTCGGGTTTTAATTTGTTGTTACGTGCGGCATCTGCGAGTGTATTCACTGCTTTGCTTAATCCAACAATATTTAATTGGTCGGCGCCTTTGATAACAGGAACGATCAGGTTACCCGTGGGCAAAGCAGTGGCCATGCCGATATTGATATCTTTTTTGATAATGATATTATCGCCATCCAGTGAACAGTTGATCAACGGGAAACGGTTCATCACATTCACGATACATTCAATGAACATAGGAGTGAACGTGAGTTTGGTTCCTTCCCTTCTTTCAAATTCATCTTTTACTTTCTGGCGCCATTGAACCATATGCGTAACATCGGCCTCGGCAAAACTGGTTACGTGCGGGCTTGTCTGCACACTGTTCACCATATGTTTGGCGATCAGTTTGCGCATCCTGTCCATCTCAACAATTTCCGTAACTCCAGATAAAACAACGCCTGAAGGATCGGATAATTTGCCGGAGTATGAAGCAGGTATATAGCTTTCCGTAATGATACCCGATGGAGCAGGTTTCAGGTCAACAGGTGCGCTGATGGTAACCTGTGTATTTGGTTTTTCAAAAACAGGTTGCGGCGTATAGGATGGAACAGTACCCGCTTTTTTATCGGCTACATATTGTAAAATATCTTTTTTAGAAACGCGGCCATCATTGCCTGTGCCCGGGATCCTTTCCAATTCACTCAAAGAAATACCTTCACTGTTGGCGATGTTCAAAACGAGGGGTGAATAGAAACGGTTAGCAGCGGGCTTTGCGGGCAACTCAGCGGGTTGCGCAACCGGTTCGGGTACAAAAGGAACTTCAAGATTGGAATAATATTCTTCTGCTATTAAAGTGGGTTGCCCGTGTTCGGCAGCGGGTTTGTTTTCAGGCGCAGCTTCTGTAATTGCCGGTTCAGTTTCAGCAGGCGCCGGTGATTCATGAACAGCCGTTTGCTGCGGTTGATCTGCTGCAGCATTATTTGCATCGGTGTTGATGCGTGCGATCACCGTACCGATCGGTACTACATCATCCACATTGAATAATATTTCTGTGATAACGCCCGCCGCAGTTGAAGGGACTTCACTGTCAACTTTATCTGTGGCGATATCCAATACCGTTTCATCCTGTTTCACAAGATCGCCTACCTGCTTGTGCCATTTGAGGATCGTTGCCTCCATTATACTTTCGCCCAGTTTGGGCATCACCAGTTCAGCAATTGCCATACTATCGTAGTTGTTTATTTGTTTATCGGTTTAGTGGTTTATCAGTAGGATTTATTGGAGAAGTCTGCCATACCAATAAACCGATAAACAAATAAACCAGTCGACTAATTTGCAAATGTATTGTTTGCCCTGTTAAAACGAACAGCTGTTAGCTGTTTTCCATAATAAAGATACGCAAAAGGTTTAGTGCATTGGTAGCCGTTAACTCAATGTTTCTTTGCCTCGTATACCGGAAATTGAATAGTTTGGCAACGGTTTTTTCCTTATTGGCAACCGCTATCCAAACCATACCCACCGGCTTTTCTGCAGTTGCACCGCCCGGCCCCATGATGCCGCTAACTGCGATGGAATAATCTGTCTGCATAATATCCAGCACCGATGTGGCCATTTGTTTCACAACAGTCTCACTCACCACGCCAACTGATTGGATGGTTTCTTCCGTTACATGCAGCAGCATTTTTTTTATTTTATTATCATAACTCACAATGCTTCCGGTAAAATAAGCTGATGAACCGGCGTGGCTCGTCATGAGATGTGCAATATATCCACCCGTGCAACTCTCAGCAGTGGCCATCGATTTCCCTTTCTGTTTTAACAGGTTTCCGACAACAAGTTCCATGGGAATGTCTTCATCGGTTACTAAAAATTCTTTTACTGTTTGTTTCAGTAATTGAAAATGTATATCGATCTCTTTCTGCAGTTCATCCTTATCAAATCCAAAAGCGGTGAGCCGTAACCTTACCATGCCGGAATTAGGCAGGTAAGCAAGTTTGATCTGTGGCGGCAATGCCTCTTCTACATCTTTTATCATCTCTGCTAAAAATGACTCGCCAATGCCTGCGGTTAACAATGTCCGGTGTTCTATAAAACCGGTTTTAAAAAATTCAGGGATCATCGGGATCACCTGGTTACTCATCAGCCATTTCATTTCATGTGGTACGCCGGGTAATGAAATAAATATTTTGCCGTCTTTTTTAAACAACATACCGGGCGCGGTACCGCGTTCATTTTTCAGGACAGTGCAGTTATCAGGTACTTCGGCCTGTTTTGCATTCCGGTCGATCATCGGGCGGTTTAGTTTTTCAAAAATATGTGTAACGTGGTCGAGCGTTGGCTGATGTATGACCATCCTGCCGCCAAAATATTCGCAGAGCAAAGGTTTGGTGATATCGTCGGCAGTGGGGCCGAGCCCACCGGTGATCAATATCAATGATACATGTTTGCTTTCTTCATCCAGCGCCTGCCAGATATCATTCCATACATCGCCAACAGCAATGCGGTGTTTGAGTATGATGCCGATCTTATTTAACTCCTGCGCCATCCATGCACTGTTGGTATCGATCACCTGTCCGATCAGCAATTCATCCCCGATAGTAATGATTGAAGCAAAAACTTTTTCCATAGCTTGCGTCCGCTTAATTTTAATGCAAGGTAAAGGGCAATTATGAAAAGAAAGTATTGGTTTATTTGTTTATTGGTTTATGCATCTGTTGCATCTGCACAAAATGTTCGTGAGCGGTTGGCGAAAGCTGTTGAAATATTGCAGTCGGATGTACAGATGAAACACGCCATACTCGGATTAAGCGTGGTAAAAACATCCACCGGCGAAAAAGTATTTGAAGTAAATGCACAAACCGGCCTGGCACCGGCAAGCTGCCAGAAAACCATTACCAGTGCTGCGGCGATGGAATTATTGGGGCCGGCATACCGTTATCAAACCGTGCTGGGATATAATGGTACGATCAGCAACGGAACATTGAAAGGAAACCTTTGTGTAACAGGAAGCGGCGACCCAACACTCGGCAGCTGGCGATATGAAAGCACCAGAGAAAACAAAGTGATGGATGAAATGCTGGATGCTGTTAAACAATCAGGCATTACTAAAATTGATGGCTCGCTGATTGGTTATGATGGTAAATGGGAAAAGTCATCTATTCCGGGTGGCTGGATCTGGGAAGATATTGGAAATTATTATGGCGCCGGTGTTTCAGGATTGAATTGGCACGAGAATCAATATGATCTTTTATTACGATCAGGAAACACTATTGGCGATAAGGTTTCCATTGTTGAAACAAAACCGAAGTTGTTTGATGTACAACTGGAGAGCGAAGTGGTTTCAGCGGCAAAAAGCACGGGCGACAATAGTTATATCTATTTACCACCATTTGCTAAAAACGGTATTGTTCGCGGCACGATCCCTGTTGATGAAAAAGCGTTTGTGATATCGGGTTCTTTTCCGGATCCATCATTGCAGTTCATGGCTACCTTAAAAAACAAACTCGATTCAGGTAATTATATGCCGCGAAGCTTTTCTGTTTCAACTGAAAAAGAGATACCTGTATTCCAAACGATCAAAACCATCAGTTCACCGCCGCTTGACAGTATCATTTACTGGTTCATGAAAAAAAGCATTAACCTGTATGGCGAAGCATTGATCAAAACCATTGCTTACGAAAAAACAGGTTCAGGCTCAACCGCAAAAGGAGTGGAGCTGGTAAAACAATTCTGGAAAGAACACGGAATAGAACCTTCATCGCTCCATATTATTGATGGCAGTGGACTTTCGCCGCAAAACCGTGTAACCGCAGACGCACTGGTGTACGTGTTGGAATATGCATACACACGCCCCTGGTTCAATTATTATTACAGGGCTTTGCCGGAATTTAATCAAATGAAATTAAAAAGCGGAACAATCGGTGGCGCCAAAAGTTTTGCAGGATATCACACTGCAAAAGACGGGACAGGTTATACCGTTGCCATGATCATTAATAATTATGACGGATCGGCAGCGGAGATAGTGAAGAAGATGTATGCTGTGCTGGATGAGTTGAAATGATATTTCTTTGCCGCAGCCTTCAAGTCTTGCCACAGCCTGAAGGCTGCGGCAAGTTCTAAATAGCGCAACAACTTTTAAGAGCGCGGCAAATTTGTAAAACTGTCTCTAATCATTATCATTATAACCACCTAACTTCAAACCAACCAAAACTTTTCAAAATGAAAGAACAGAATTTTAAAAACCATACGCGCCTGGTAGCCGGCTTTCACGGACTCACTTTTTTACTGATCATCGCTTTACTGATCGGCGCCATCATTAACCTGGCCACTTCTTCAAAAGAAAACCTGTATTCAGCTTCCTTGCTTATTGTAGTAGCGGTAATATTTGTATTGATCGCCTGGTATGCGAGGGCTTTTGCGGTAAAGGTTCAGGACAGGGCCATCCGCGCAGAAGAAAACCTCCGTTATTTTATTCTAACGGGGAAACCATTGCCCGGCAGCGTTACTATGTCGCAAACGATCGCGCTACGTTTTGCACATAATGAAGAATTTGTTGCGTTGGTTGAGAAAGCCGTTAATGAAAACCTAAAAGCCAAAGACATCAAAGCAGCCATTAAAAACTGGCGCGCTGATCATCACAGGGCCTGATCTGTGAAAAAAGGTGTTAATGTTTCGCGAAGCTCATCCGGCATATCTACCCGTTTGCCGGTGTGGATATCGATAAAAAATAAAACTACTTTCCCTGCGGTGAGTAGTTTTTTTCTTTCATTATATACTTCATTATAAAACGCTATCTCGTGCGCCTGCGGCAATTCTTTTATAATGGTTTTAATCGTGATCAGGTCGTCATAATGCGCGGGCCGGAAAAACCTTACTTCCATTGATACCACTGGCATCCGCACACCCATCTCTTCCATTTTTTTGTAGGTAAAACCGAGGTCGCGGATACATTCTGTACGGCCAACTTCAAAGTATTGTGCATAGTTACCGTAATACACGATATCCATCTGATCGGTTTCTGCATATCTTACTCTTACGGTGGTGAGGTGTTCGTACATGGGTTATCTCAATTTGTTGACAAACTTACGCTGCCTGTCTGTTTTTCCACAAATGATGGAATGATGTTTGCTCAGAACGACCTTTAAAAGAGTTTTCGCTTTTCATTAAGAAACAAACCGAAATCTTTGTTACACGAATATATCTCTGAAAAGATTTTAGCCAAACTTTTAATGAAAACAAAAATTGCTGGCCACATGGCCGGCAATCTCATGCAATGCAGCTGTCTGCCCGGCAGATGCGTTGTATAAACATTTTTAAAC
>JABDAP010000002.1:63931-65681 GCA_013289065.1 Bacteroidota bacterium
GTATGATCAGCTGGCAACTCTCTGCACAACTTACGCAGAACAACCTTGATCCGGATGCAGAATTTAAGAATGCAAAAGATATGTACCAGCGTGAGCAGTTCAGCCTGGCATATCCTGCATTTAAAAAATTATATAGCAATGGTATAGACAAAAGCAATACGCCCGGGATAGTTCAGGTAGAAAGTAAATATTATTATATCATCTGCGGCCTGCAGCTGAATGATGAAACGGCCGTTGCGATGGCGCAGGATTTTATCGACCTCGAAAATAACCCTGCCAGAACACAGATGGTGAGTTTTCATTTGGGCGAATATTATTTCCGTAAAAAAGATTTTGCCGATGCACAGAAATATTATCTCGCCACCGGTATTGCCAATCTCAGCAACCGCGAAATAGCGGATATGAAATTTCATGAGGCTTACGGGTATTTTGTGATGCAGCAGTTTGATAAGGCCAAACCTTTATTCGATGCCATCCGCCAGCTGCCAAAGGATCCGAATTATGTTGATGCGAATTATTATTATGGTTTTATTTCTTTTAATGAAAAAAAATACCCCGAAGCCTTAGCGAGCTTTAAGATCGCTGAAACATCGGCCGAATACCAAAGCGTACTTCCTTTTTATGAAGCTGAAATATATTATTTCAGCGGCGACAGGGAGAAGGCACTGGAATCGGGGCAGGCAGCTATAAAAAAAGGCGGACAGTTTTACGATCTCCAGTTAAAACAATTGGTTGGGCATATCTGGTTCGAGAAAAAAGAATTCGCCAAGGCGTTGCCTTACCTGGAAGAATTTGTGAATGGCAAAGACAAAGTAAGAAGGGAGGATCTGTATGAACTTTCTTTTTGTTATTATGAGGCAAAGAACTGGAACAGATCGATCGAAGGTTTTAAACAATTGGGCGGTGCACAGGATTCGCTGGCGCAGAACAGCATGTACCTGCTGGCGGATGCGTATTTAAAAACAAACGACAAAGCCAATGCCCGTACGGCTTTCCAGTTCTGCGCGTCTAACAGCAGCAATGCGGTGCAGAAAGAAGTTTCTTCTTTTAACTATGCAAAGCTTTCTTATGAGCTGGGTTATATGGATCCTGCTTTAAAAACTTTTCAGTCGTTTATCAGCACGTATCCCAAATCAACGTATCTGCAGGAAGCAAAAGAATTGCTGGTTAACACATTGGCCAATACAAGCAATTACAAAGAAGCTTTGCGTTTGTATGAGAGCCTGGGCGTAAAGAGTGATAATGTGGTAAAACTGTACCCGCGTTTGTTATACGGAAGCTCTGTGGAATTGATCAACGACCAGCAGATAGAACAGGCGGATTCGTTGTTATCGAAACTGTTGAAAGCGCCATATAATACGGCACAGCTGCCATTGGCTTATTTCTGGAAAGGAGAGATCGCATACCGTAATGATGACAATGAAGGATCGATCAACTACTTTTTGAATTACCTGAAAAATCCTGTGACCAACGGAGAAGTCAATATCACCAATGCCCGCTACAGCCTTGCCTATGGTTATTTGAAAACGGAAAACTATGCATCCGCTAAAGAATATTTTGAACAGATCACGCGTTCCGTGTCTCTCACTTCAACTGCCATTGAACAGGATGCGTTTGTCCGTTCGGCAGACTGTTATTTTATGAATAAAGAATTCAGGCAGGCGCTGAAAATGTACGAAACCGTTACCAGCCTGCATTTGCCGTCTGCGGATTATGCTTTGTACCAGCAGGGGATCATTGCAGGAGCAAT
>JABDAP010000003.1:0-11587 GCA_013289065.1 Bacteroidota bacterium
CAACCATCAACCGCAGAAGACCGGATCAATCTATAAATCATGAAAAAAGTAAAAGCAGGCATAGTTGGCGGAGCAGGTTATACGGGCGGAGAAATGATCCGTTTATTGATCAATCATCCATCCGCGCAGCTTTCTTTTATTCATAGTACCAGTAATGGAGGAAACCCAGTGAGTAAAATTCATGCCGATCTAATTGGAGAAACGGATCTCGTTTTCACGGATGTTTTACAAAACGATATCGATGTATTGTTTTTATGTGTTGGACATGGCGATGCAAAGAAATTTTTAGCCGAAAATAAAATCGACGAGACAATTAAGTTGATTGACCTGTCGCAGGATTTTAGATTGCAACCAGATTCATCGATCGGTAATCGTGAATTTGTATATGGATTGCCCGAACTGAATAAAGAAAAGATCAGATCAGCAAATAACATTGCCAACCCCGGATGTTTTGCAACAGCCATTCAACTTGGATTATTGCCACTGGCAAAAGCGGGTGTACTCGGAGATGTATATACCACGGGCATTACAGGATCAACCGGCGCCGGGCAGGGATTGAGTAATACCTCGCATTTCAGCTGGCGCGCAAATAATATACAGGCGTATAAAACATTGCAGCATCAGCATATCAATGAAATTCACCAGAGCCTGCAACAGTTGCAGGGAAATGATGGCATGCATGTAAACTTTGTTCCGTGGCGCGGGGATTTCACACGGGGCATTTATATCAGCTCCATTATTGATTGCGGGTTGCCGTTGGAAGAGATCAAACAATTATATAAAACATTTTATGCGGATCAACCGTTCACAATTGTGAGCGATACAATGATAGATCTGAAGCAGGTTGTGAATACCAATAAATGTTTACTGCATATAGAAAAACAGGGAAGCAAGATCGTTGTACATTCTGCGATAGATAATTTATTAAAAGGTGCGAGCGGACAGGCAGTGCAGAATATGAATTTGATGTTTGATCTTGATGAGACTGCGGGATTGAAATTGAAAGCGTCTGGGTTTTAAGTTGTAAGTAATTAAGTATTAAGTAAAAAATAATGCAAAACTATAAAGATTTAAAAGTTTGGGAAAAGTTACATCTTTTTACATTAAACGTGTATGAAGAAACAAAGAGTTTTCCCAAAGAGGAATTATATGGTCTAACAAATCAATTGCGAAGAGCCGCTGCATCTATACCTGCGAATATTTCGGAAGGATGTGGCAAAAAAGGAAATCATGAACTTGCGCACTACTTAAATATTTCTTTGGGCTCTTCAAACGAATCAGAATATTTGCTGCTGTTAGCTAGAGATTTGAAGTATTTACCAAACGAAAAATTTGAAAATTTAAACTTATTAATTAATGAAGTAAAAGGAATGCTCATCGCTTTGATCGCTAAAGTGAGGACATAACACTTACTACTTACAACTTATAACTTATGACCCTCTTCGACGTTTATCCACTTAACAACATCGCCATCACAAAAGCCAGCGGCTCTTATGTATGGGATGAAAATGGTGTGCAGTATCTGGATATGTACGGCGGCCATGCCGTGATCAGTATTGGCCATACACATCCGCATTGGGTTGACAGGATCGAGAACCAGCTGGAGAAAATTGCGTTCTATTCCAATTCTGTGATCATACCTATTCAAAAAGAACTGGCAACCAAACTGGGAAGGCTCAGCGGTAAAGAATCGTATCAACTTTTCTTATGCAATAGCGGCGCTGAAGCAAATGAGAATGCATTAAAACTGGCATCGTTTCATAATGGCCGCAAAAAAATTGTTGCGTTTTCAAAAGCATTTCATGGCAGAACATCATTGGCTGTAGCGGTTACGGATAATCCATCGATCATTGCGCCGGTGAATGAAACGGACAATGTGGCCTTTCTTCCGTTCAATGACGAAGCTGCATTGAAAGATCATTTTGCCAAACATGGCAATGAAATTTCATCCGTTATCATTGAAGGGATACAGGGTGTTGGCGGGATCAATATCGCAAACGATTCTTTCTTACAACTGATCCGTGAGTTGTGCAATGAATATGGCGCTGTATTTATTGCAGACAGTGTGCAGTGCGGTTATGGAAGAAGCGGAAAATTCTTTTCGCATGATCATGCAGGTGTTGATGCAGATATTTATACCATGGCAAAGGGAATGGGTAATGGGTTTCCTGTTGCGGGTATTTTGATTGCGCCATCCATTCAATCGAAACATGGAATGCTGGGTACAACTTTTGGCGGCAACCAGCTTGCCTGTGCGGCAGCATTGGCGGTATTGGAAGTGATCGAAGAAGAAAAACTAATTAACAACGCAAAAGAAAACGGCGAATACTTAATGGATCAGCTAAGATCCATTGAAGGGCTGCAGAATATCCGTGGCCGTGGTTTGATGATCGGGTTTGATGTGCCGCCCGAATTAAAAGACCTGAAGAAAAAATTATTATTCGATTTCAAAATATTTACCGGCGAAGCAAAACCGAATGTGATCCGTTTATTGCCATCGCTTGCTTTAACACGCAGGCAGATCGATGATTTTATTGATTCGCTTGAAGAAGCAATAGAAGAGATCAGGGATGAAAGCTTAACGCAGAACGCTTAAGGCTAAACGCTTAACGCAGGAATATTTGTTATGAGGGATTATCATAAATATGAAGTTTGGCAAAAGGCACATCAATTGACATTGCATGTTTATAAAAGCATTATGCCCTTGCTTCCGAAATCTGAACAGTTTGATCTGGCAAGCCAAATAAAGAGAGCGGCTTACTCTATTCCTCTTAATATCGTTGAAGGATGTGGCAGAAATACAGATAAAGATTTTGTTCATTTTTTAGATATCGCCTTTGGATCATGCCAGGAAGTTGAGTATTGCTCACTTCTCGTTTTTGATCTTGGTTATATCGATAAAGAAAACTATGACAATTTGTATGAGATGATAAATGAAGTAAAAGCTAAATTGATTAATCTTATTAAGTCTATTCGTAAATAATATTAAAACTAAACCCGCGTTAAGCGTTACGCTCTAAGCGTTTCGCGTTAAGCCTTCCGCGTTAAGCGTATAAATATGAAACAATTTATTTCAGTAAAAGACGTAACTGATATTAATGCGCTTGCTGCAAAAGCATTGGCATATAAAAGCAATCCACTTGTTGACAGTAAGCTTGGAGAAAATAAACGTATCGGATTACTTTTTTTAAATCCGAGTTTACGTACGCGTTTAAGTACGCAGATCGCTGCAAGAAATCTTGGTATGGAAGCGATCGTTTTTAATGTTGACAAAGAAGGCTGGGCGCTCGAATTTGAAGAAGGCGCCATCATGAGCGGCAATACGGTTGAACACATAAAAGATGCGGGCCCGATACTCGGCCAATATTTCGATATACTCTGCATCAGAACTTTCCCATCATTAAAGAACAGGGAAGATGATTACAGCGAAATGTTCATCAACCAGTTTATCAAATATGCAGGCGTTCCGGTTGTTAGTTTGGAAAGTGCAACATTACACCCTTTGCAATCGCTCACAGATATTGTAACGATAAAAGAAAGTATTCAAAACTCCCCTTTAGGGGCCGGGAGTAAACCAAAGATCGTTCTCACCTGGGCGCCACACATCAAGCCGCTTCCGCAATGTGTTGCCAATAGTTTTGCGCAGTGGATCAACGCATGGGGTGAAGCTGATTTTGTGATCACACACCCGCAGGATTATGAGCTGGCAGAAGAATTTACCAAAGGCGCCACCATCACACATAACCAGGATGAAGCATTGAAGGATGCCGATTTTGTTTATGTAAAGAACTGGAGCACATATACCGATTACGGAAAAGTTTATGAGAACGACCCTGAATGGATGTTGACGGAAGAAAAATTAAAAACAACACACAATGCAAAAGTGATGCATTGTTTACCCGTAAGAAGAAATGTTGAATTAAGTGATGAAGTGCTCGACAGTTCGCATAGCCTTGTTACACGGCAGGCTGGTAACAGGGTGTGGGCGGCGCAGGCGGTGTTGAGTGAGATATTGAATTTCTGATTTTACCCCAACCCCTAAAGGGGAGTTGGTAAATTATTTATAATGGAAGTACTTCAGCAGATTTCTAAACTCTCTACCTCCCCTTCAGGGGCCGGGGGTGAGATAGTATACATAATCAAAATCGGCGGCAACATCATTGATGATGAAACAAAACTTTCTTCATTCCTCAAATCATTCGCTTCTATCAAAGAGAAAAAAATATTGGTGCATGGTGGTGGTAAGCTGGCAACAAAACTGGCGGAGAAAATGGGGGTTGAACAGCAGATGATCGATGGCAGAAGAATTACAGATGCAGAAACACTAAAGATCGTAACGATGGTGTATGCCGGCTACATCAATAAAAATATTGTAGCACAATTGCAGGCGAATAATTGTAATGCGATCGGGTTAAGCGGTGCAGACGGAGATCTGATCAAAGCACACAAACGAAAACATGCAACGATCGATTATGGTTTTGTAGGCGATATAGATGTGGTGAATGTTGGCCTGCTGAAAACTTTGCTGGATAAGGATATCGCTGTGGTTGCCGCACCCATCACGCACGACGGAAATGGATCGCTGTTAAATACCAATGCAGATACGATAGCACAGGAAATAGCAAAAGCGCTGGGCAAATATTATCAAACAGCACTTATCTATTCATTTGAGAAAAATGGTGTATTGCTGAATGTTGACGATGATAATTCTGTGATACCACTTATAGATACTGCTTATTATGCCGAGCTGAAAAACAAACAATTGATATTCGCAGGCATGATACCAAAACTCGATAACGCTTTTGCCGCATTGCAAAACGGTGTGGGCAAAGTGATCATCGGGAAAGCAGAAAACCTGGAGCAACTGGTCAATGGTGAATCCGGTACGGCTATTTTATTACAAAGAGATACAGGAAATAATGAATAAAGAAACCGTTTCCATATTACAACAGAATGCACTCAACCTGCTGAAGCAATTGATCGCCACGCCTTCTTTCAGTAAAGAGGAAAGCGAAACTGCAGGCATACTCGAAAAATTTTTACAGGAAAAAGGAATTGAAACAAACCGCCACCTGAATAATATCTGGGCAAAGAATAAATATTTTGATGAAGGCAAACCAAGCCTGTTGCTCAATTCGCATCATGATACGGTAAAACCAAATAAGGCTTATACACTCGATCCATTTTCACCTATTGAAAAAGATGGAAAATTATTCGGCCTTGGCAGTAATGATGCCGGCGGCTGCCTTGTTTCACTGATCGCTGTGTTCCTTTATTTTTATGAACAGCAAAATTTAAAATATAATATCGTTCTTGCTGCAACGGCTGAAGAAGAAATATCCGGTAAGAACGGAATAGAAGCATTATTATCTCACCTGCCAAACATCGATTGCGGTATGGTTGGCGAGCCCACGCAAATGCAGATGGCCATTGCTGAAAGAGGCTTGCTGGTATTGGATGTTACAGCAACCGGTAAAGCAGGCCATGCCGCACGCGAAGAAGGGGAGAATGCATTGTATAAAGCGTTACCTGATATTGAGTGGTTCAGAAATTTTGTTTTCGAAAAAATCTCACCGTTACTCGGCAAAGTAAAAATGACCGTTACCGTTATTGAAACGGAAAACAAAGCACACAATGTAGTTCCGCCGCAATGCCGCTTTGTGGTTGATGTACGCGTGAATGAATTGTACACATTTGAAGAGATACTTGATACGATCAAAAAAAACATACAAAACGAAGTAACGCCAAGAAGTTTTAGATTGCGGTCAACCTCGATCGCAATGGAACATCCATTGGTTAAGGCCGGGCTTGCGCTGAAAAGAACTTATTACGGTTCGCCAACTACCAGCGACAAAGCTTTAATGCCGTTCTCTACTTTAAAAATCGGTCCGGGCGATAGTGCAAGAAGCCATACGGCGGACGAGTATTTATACGTGAATGAGATAAATGAAGGAATTGAATTGTATATTGAATTAGTAAATAGAGTAATTCTTTAATTACCGGTTTCAGGTTACCGGTATCCGGTAATCATGAAAACTTATAGAGATCTTGAAATTTATAAAGTGTCAAAGATGTTAGCCATAAAAGTTCATGGTATGACACTTACTCTTCCCAAACTTGAAATGTTTGAAGAAGGAAGCCAGGTTAGACGCTCTTCCAAATCGGTAACTTCAATGATAGTGGAAGGTTATGGAAGACGAAGGTATAAAGCAGATTTTATTAAATACCTTGTATATGCGCAGTCGGAGTGTGACGAAACAATTGTACACCTGGATTTTTTAATAGAGACAAATCCATTAGAAGATCAGATGGATCAGCAATCAATTAAAAAATGACTACGATTTGCTTAGCAAAAAGATCAATAGATCTATTCAGTGGGCAGAGGATAACTGGAATAATTTTTAAACCAGGAACCGGTAACCAGGAACCGGTAACCAGAAACAGGAAACTTTATATATGAAACTGTGGAGCAAAGACAATACAGATACTTCCAGGACGGTAGAAAAATTCACCGTCGGAAAAGACAGGGAATTTGATCTGCTGCTCGCGCCATTTGATATACTTGGCTCAATCGCTCATGCAAAAATGCTTGCCAGCGTAGGGTTGCTTACAAATGAAGAAGCCGCCAATATTATTACTGAACTAAAAAACATCTATCAACAAACTCACGACTCACAACTCACGATTAACGACGACATCGAAGATATCCATTCACAGATCGAATTGTTACTTACCAAAAAACTTGGCGATACCGGTAAAAAAATACACTCCGCCCGAAGCCGTAACGACCAGGTTCTGGTTGATGTAAAACTTTTTTTACGGAACGAAATAGAAGAGCTGGTGAATGAAGTACAGGTATTTTTTCAATTACTCATACAACAAAGCGAAAAATACAAACAGCATTTATTTCCGGGCTATACACATTTGCAGCTTGCCATGCCATCTTCCTTTGGTTTATGGTTTGGTGCATATGCAGAAAGTTTGGTGGATGATGTGATCACATTGCAGGGCGCATTCAGCGTAGTTAATAAAAATCCTTTGGGTTCTGCAGCAGGATATGGTTCATCTTTTCCCATCAACAGAACACTCACTACGCAATTGCTTGGCTTTGCCAACCTGAATTATAATGTTGTGTATGCACAGATGGGCCGCGGTAAAGCAGAACGTGTAACCGCGATGGCACTGGCTAATGTGGCCGACACTTTAGCACGGTTAAGTATGGATGCCTGTTTATACCTGAACCAGAATTTTGATTTTATCAGTTTTCCGCCAGAGCTTACAACGGGTTCGAGTATCATGCCGCATAAAAAAAATCCTGATGTATTTGAGCTGATCCGCTCTCATTGTAACCGCTTGAAAGCTTTACCGAATGAGATCATGCTGATGACAACCAACCTGCCATCCGGTTATCACCGAGACCTGCAGTTGCTGAAAGAGCATTTATTCCCGGCATTTAAAACATTGAAAGATTGTTTAACGATGGCGGGGTTGATGTTATCAAATATTACTGTCAAAGAAAATATCCTTGCTGATGAAAAGTATAAATACGTTTTCAGCGTGGAAGAAGTAAACAAACTCGTTTTAAAAGGAACACCATTCCGCGATGCGTATAAACAGGTAGGCAAAGCGATCGAAGAAGGAAAATTTACCTATACAACAAATGTTGATCATGTTCACGAAGGCAGCATCGGTAATTTATGCAATGATGAAATAAAAAACATGATGCAAAAAACGCTGGATACGTTCCCGTTTGCGCATGTTCACAAGGCCATTGATGCGCTTCTTAAATAGTTAATTTTTTAATCCCCATTTATAAGTAAGCCTAAATATTGTTTCTTTGCCCAAATTACAAATCACATACAATGATTAAACCGATCTCAATTATTACACTAAGCCTGCTAACCGTAAGCAGTTTTGCACAGGTAAAAAAACCAACGGCATCTGTCACAAAACCTGCGGCATCAAAACCGGCAGCGCCTGCCAACCCATTTAAGAATAATACAGACAGCGTTAGTTATGCAGTTGGGTTACGTATCGCGCAAAGCCTGAAGGCGCAAGGGTTTGAGGATATCAATATGTCTTTGTTTACAAAAGCAATGGGCGATTTTAAACAAAACAGGCCCTCTTTATTATCCGATGCCGCCATAACGCAATGTGTGGGCGTATTGCAACAGAAAGTAAATGCCGCCAAAGAAAAAGAGAACGCAGCAAAATCGGCAGCTGCCAAACAGGAAGGCCTTGCTTTCCTGGCGGCGAACGGTAAACGTACAGGTGTGATAACCTTACCCAGCGGTTTGCAGTATGAAATATTAAAAGCGGGTATCGATAATACGGCGCATCCTACATTGCAAAGCGTAGTAAAATGTCATTATACCGGTACACTGATCAATGGTACAAAATTCGATAGCTCGGTAGACAGGGGCGAACCTGCCACTTTCCCGCTGTCAAATGTGATACAGGGCTGGCAGCAGGCAGTACAACTTATGACTGTTGGCAGCAAATGGAAATTATACATTCCATCCGAACTCGCGTATGGCGATAACCCGCCGCCCGGTGTTATTGCACCCGGCTCAACACTTATTTTTGAAGTGGAATTGATAAGTATCGAAAAATAAATATTTTTATTCCTTAAGCAGGAGAAATAAAGCATTTGATAGAAGTTAAAAGACTGGAGTCTGGAGACTGAAGTATTAATTTTTTATACTTCAGTCTCCAGACTTCTGATTTCAGACTATTGCTAAGTATGTTGCTTTATCTAGAGCTTGTTCTTCAATTCCTTTAACCTTCATTAACCTTTCACTAAAGTTCATTAACACCACATGAACTGCTGCGCCGCTACTTTTGAGGCACTAAAAAACAGCTGATTATGTACAGGATCTTTATCTTGCTTTCCCTTCTCATATTTCCTTTTTTGATCCAGGCCCAAAAAGCACCCGCATCTATCAGGGGCGTTGTGTATGATACCGCTTCAAAAAAAGGCCTTGCTTATGCAACCATTTCAGTAGTGAATTCAAAAGATTCCACATTGGTAACTTTTACACGCGCAGATTCTACCGGGCAATTCAAATTAACAACACTTGGCAAAGGAAAATACCTGGTATCATCTTCTTATGTTGGTTATGTGCCGGTTTGGAAATACATAGAAGTAAGAAAAGACGGCGAAGAGATCGATATGGGTAATATTGACATGACCGATGTGATCAATGCCGGCAATGTAACCGTTAATGCCCGCCGCGCACCGGTTACCATCAATAACGATACGGTTGAATTCAACACAGAAAATTTTAAAACGCAACCCAATGCCGTGGTAGAGGACCTGCTCAAAAAATTACCGGGTGTTACGGTTGACCCCGACGGAACAGTACGAGTGAACGGACAAAAGATCAATCGGGTATTGGTAAATGGCAAAGAGTTTTTTACAGGAGATCCCAAGATGGCAACAAAAAATCTTGACGCTGATGCAATCGATAAAGTACAGGTATTTGATAAAAAAAGCGACCGCGCGGAATTTACCGGTGTTGATGATGGACAAAGTGAAAAAGCTATCAACCTGAAATTAAAAAAAGACAGGAACCACGCAATATTCGGAAGAGTGCAGGCTGCTGCCGGAACAAATGAACGGTATGATGCGCAAACCAATATCAATAAATTCAATGGAGATCAGCAGATGTCGATGATCGGTATGGGAAACAATACCAATAAACAGGGCTTCTCTATTTCGGATGTTTTAAACTTCAGCGGTGAATTAAGTAAAGGCATGCGGAGTGGCGGCGGTATCACCATCCGCACCGGTGGCGGTGATGATAATGGTTTGCCGGTTACAGGTGCAGGGCAAAATCAGCAGGGCGTTGCAACAACTTATGCAGGCGGTATCAACTTTAATGATACCTGGAATAAGAAAACAGATTTTAATACAAGCGGGATGGGCAGCAATATTGACCTGCGTACCGACAGAACCACGCAACGGCACAATCTTTTACCCGGAAATGATTTTGATTATTTTTCAAACAGCAGTACAGCGCGTAACAGCAAACAGCAGCGGATAAATATGATGCTCGATAGCAAACTGGATAGTTTTAATTCAGTAAAGTTTACGCCGCAGTTTACCACACAACAGGTTGATACACGTGCAACATCGAGTTATGTTACACAGGATCCGAAAGGTATAAAACTGAATGACGGAACAACCGACAGCAAAACACATTCCGATGCGTTTAACTTTGGCGGCAATGCATTATTCAGGCATCGTTTCAGGAAAAAGGGAAGAACCTTTTCAAGCACGGTGAGCCTTGCCTATAATGATAGTAAACAGGACGGAGCCCTGTTTACACGCAATACATATTATACAGCCGGCGTTGCTTTACCTGATTCCATTACCAACCAAACAAACAGGCGCGAAGCGGTAACAAGAAGTTTTGGCGGTAACATGGTTTATACAGAACCTGTAGGCAAAAGGTCATTGATAGAACTAAGCGGATTTTATAATACGAGTACCGGCAACAGCAAGCGAACCACGTATGATTATGCCCCGGTATCTGCCAAATACGATCACCTGAATACTGCACAGAGCAACGATTTCCAAAGCGAATACAATTATGGCGGCGGAAGTCTGAACTTCCGTTCTAACCAGAAAAAAGTGAACTTCAGCGGCGGCGCTTCTATGCAGCAGGCTACTTTGTTCAGCACAAATAATACCAACGGCAATGTGATCAAACAAACGTTTACAGATGTGTTGCCCAATGCCAGTGTGCAGTATCATTTTAACAGCGCCACCAGCCTCAACTTTAATTATGGTACATCTACAACACAGCCCAGTACGCTGCAATTGCAGCCGGTGCTTGATGTGAGCGACCCGTTAAATACATCAACCGGTAACCCTAACCTGAAACGCAGCTATACACAAACGGTGAGCCTCAATTATTTTTCAACCAATATTTATACGCAACGTAATTTCTTTGCATTCATCGGTGCAAATAAAACAGCGAATGCAATTGTAAATTCTGATGTGATCAATGCCAATGGCTCGCGTGTAAGCATGCCCGTAAATGCAAACGGCAACTACGTGATCTTTGGAAGTATGACCGCAGGTTTCCCGGTCAAGAAATTAAAATCACGGGTAGATATCAGTTTGGGAAGCAATATACTTCACAGCATCAGCTTTGTGAACGGTACAGAAAATGCGATCGATAATATCAGCATCAGCCCTAACATCAATTATAGTTTTTCTATCGACAATAAAATTGATATCATGGCCACCAGCCGCATCAGTTTCAGCAAAGCAAAGTATTCGCTTCAGTCATTGCTGAACAGTAATTATGTAACACAGGTTTATGGCATCGACATGACCAATTATTTACCGGGCGGATTGGTGCTGAACAATAATTATAATTACACGATCAATTCAGGGCGCGCCGATGGATTCAATACCAGGATCCCTTTCTGGAATATCTCGCTTGCCAAAAGTTTTTTAAAGAACAAACGCGCAGAAGCCAAATTCAGTGTGTTTGACCTGCTGAACCAGAACCAGGGAACCAGCCGCAGCGCCAACCAGAATTATGTAGAAGACACACGCTATAATGTATTACAG
>JABDAP010000003.1:11597-51043 GCA_013289065.1 Bacteroidota bacterium
GCAGGCAGTGCTGCATCGGCCCGAAAATAATCATGCGTTCGGTCGGCGGATGACTTGTTTCTTCATGTTTAGATATACGGGTAGATCCCATTCCGGAAGGAGTGGGATTTTTTTTAGCACGGATTTCGCAGATTTGAAATATAAGTGAATAAATATTTGCCAAAATAAATTTGGCAGGGCCAATATAATAATCGTAATATTGCGATTGAATATGGGCGCTACAAAAACAGATCTATTCACCAAACAGCAGAATGATATCGCAGCAATGGCTAAAGCAATTGCGCATCCTGCCCGTATAGCCATACTTCAATACCTGGTGAAAAAGAATGATTGTGTTTGTGGCGATATTGTTGAAGAATTAGGATTAGCACAGGCAACTACATCACAACATTTAAAAGAATTAAAAACTGCCGGGATCATACAAGGGAATATTGACGGTGTAAGTGTATGCTATTGCATTGATCAGAAAGTGTGGAAGAAATACAAAGAATTGTTTTCCATTTTTTTTAAAGACGTGGATCTTACCGGTAAATGTTGTTAAATTTTTTTGGCTTAATTAATCGCAATATTGCAATCAATAAAAATATAGATCATGCAAACTGAAAATGAATTAAAAGAATTGGTAAGGCAGAAATATAGTGAGATCGCCTTGCAGGATAAAAGTGATAACCAGGCATCCTGTTGCGGTGCAGGCGGATGCAGTACGGAAGTATACAACATCATGACCGATGATTATACCAACCTGGAAGGTTATAACCCCGATGCGGATCTTGGTTTGGGTTGCGGCCTGCCAACTCAATTTGCAAAGATCAAAAAAGGTGATACGGTGATCGATCTGGGAAGCGGCGCTGGTAATGATGCATTCATTGCACGAAAAGAAACAGGAGACACAGGCATAGTGATCGGGATTGATTTTACACCAGCCATGATCAACCTTGCAAAAGCGAATGCTGAAAAACTTTCCTATTCAAATGTTGAGTTCAGGCAGGGCGATATTGAAAACATGCCTGTTGCCTCCAATATCGCAGATGTAATTGTAAGTAACTGCGTGCTCAATCTTGTTCCAAATAAAGATGCCGTTATCAAAGAAATTTTCAGGGCATTGAAACCTGGTGGACATTTTAGTATTTCTGATATCGTTTTAGAAGGATCGCTCCCTTCAAATATCCAGCAAGCTGCTGAAATGTATGCCGGGTGCGTATCTGGCGCAATTCAAAAGCAAGTCTATCTCGAATTGATTAAACACAATGGTTTTGAGGATATTACTATTCAAAAAGAAAAACCCATCATTGTACCCGATGATATTTTATTGAAATATTTATCACCGGATGAAATTCTGAGCTTTCGAACCGGTGGTTCAGGAATATTCAGTATAACAGTATTTGCGCAAAAGCCATTAGCTACGAAAAACTGCTGCGGCCCTGATTGCTGCAATTGAACAATGAATAAAAAATATATAAAGTCAATCATTATCATCTTATCGGTGATCATCCTCGATGCTGTTTTTTGTTTTGACCCGAAATTCACGATCATAAACTTTATCTGGTTAATACCTTTTAATATAAACAATGAAAAAAATACTGGTACTCTGTACAGGCAATAGTTGCCGCAGTCAGATCGCGGAAGGGTATCTTCGCCATTTTGCCAATGGCAGGTTTGAAGTATATAGTGCAGGAATAGAAACGCATGGTGTAAATCCCCGGGCTATTGCAACGATGAAAGAAGATGGTATTGACATCAGTGGCCATACCTCAAACAATTTGTCGGAATATTCAAAACTTGCGTTTGATTATGTGATCACGGTTTGTGATAATGCAAAGGAACGGTGCCCTTTTTTTCCATCAGCGGCCGAAAAATTCCATCACAACTTCCCCGACCCTGCGAAAGCAACCGGCAATGAAACCGAGATCACGGAAGCATTCCGGCAGGTTCGCGGCCTTATTAAATCGTATTGTCAGAACTTTATGAATGAACGGCTTGCCTGAGCCAATATAGTTGTTAACTTTAGTATGTATGAAGTACCCGGCTTATATATTAACCACCCTGATGCTGTTCTTTATGGCACAGCCATTCGTGGTTAATTGCCAGGCACAGATAAAAACTGTTTCACAAATAACAGGTTGTTGCGGCGGCAAAAGTTGTCATAAAAAAGAAAAGGATCAGAAAACAGAAGGCAAGGATTGTGACAGGACAAATGCCTGTAACCCGTTTGCCGGTTGTTCAAGTTGCCAGTATATTGCTGTTTCTAAATTCTTTTATGCTTCCATGAGTACCCAGGCCGGTATAACAAAAGAAATTCCTGCGCCAGAAAATATTACACAAGGGTTCAGCAATGATTGTTTTCATCCGCCGGAGCGGATCTTTGTTTAAACCGTACAAATATTTTTTACATTTTAAATTTCATTTATGAAACATATCATATTAGGTATCTGCACGCTCATGGTTGTGGCAACCGGTTTTGCCGGAGATACCAAAAAACCTGTTGCAAAAGCAAAGGCCAAAACGGAATGCACTTCTGCAAATTGCAAAGACCCGAAGAACTGTAAAGACCCAAAGGATTGCAAGAATAAAGGATGTGCAAAAACATGCACCGCTTCATGCACCGGTAAATAAACCTGTAGCTTGAATAAAGGCCCGCCATTTATCATGGCGGGTTTTTTATTAAAGGTGCTTTATAATATACCCGGAAGAAAAATCAAGCCGCAGATTCGCAGATTGATTCCTGCAAAACGAATCTGAGGCTTATAATGTAAGAGAAATAAAAAAGCCTGTTGCATTCATGCAACAGGCTTTTATTGATAAAATAAATTTATTCGCCGCCACCAAACCTAACCACACCGCCCGGGCCACCGGAACCACCCATCATATCCATCATCATCTTTGAAAATTCCTGGCGTGTTACCGCTTTTCCTTTTTTGGGTTCTTTCAGTTCTTTTGCATCAACTGTTTTCTTTACTTCAGTAGCAGTGAAAACAGTAGTGCCGTTATCAACATCCAATTGCAAAATAACGCCGGGTAACTGGCCGTAATTTTCCGGCCCAACAGGGCTTACAATATCATCTGCGTACCAGGCAACTACTTCTACTTCTTTTCCCGGTATTTGTTTTTGTGTGGTTGTATCGGGTGTTGTGTTTCCGCCACCCATCACCATACGCCTGATGACACCGCTTCCCGACTGCATTACTTTGCGCGTGGCTTTATGACAATTGTGGCCAAGTATCTGCCTGGTATCGGTACTCAATTTCCATGGCTGCTGTTTGATGCTGTCGATGATCAGAAAATTTTTTCCGCCGAGTTCAGATGTCTGAACGGATTTTGATTGTGCGAAATTTTTATAAAGATCGCCGCCGCCGGCTGCACCCATACGCATGATCACGCGCGCACCACCGCCGCCTGCAAACGGATCGGGCGCTTCATCTTCCGGAACCACTTTATACATAGACACGCTGTCGCTGAAAAGCAGCATGTATTTAGTAGTTCTGAACTCAGGGATCATAGCCCTCATCTGTTCATCCTGGATGGTCTTGTACATGTTCACTTTCTGTTCGTAGTAAATGGTGCCCTCTTTTACCTGGGCGTTCAAAGCAGTTAAACTTACAGAAGCTGTAAGTAAGAAAAATATTTTTTTCATGTGTTCGGTTTTATGGCCCAAATCTAATCCCGGCGAGTGTTAAGTAGCCTTGTTCAAAGGTTAATTAAGGTTAATAAAAAGAACAGCCCGCAAAAAGGGTATTTATATTTGTAAGAACATGTATAAACTCAGGTTATCCCGTGTGCTGCTGGTTGCTGCTATCCTGTTGATAGTGGCGTTCCAGTCTTATTGGATCAACCGTCTCTACAAAGAAGAATGGCAGGGATTAAGAAAAGAAACCAACGGCATATTCAGGGATGTTATTTATAATGTGCAGGTTGAACGCTTTAAAATCAAAACAGATTCATTTTACCAGCGGAAGACCAATAATCTTTTTGCACTAAATGCAGTGAATGCGCTGCGCCGTGATGCTGCGGATACAAAAAAAATTTCGGATCAGAAGATCGATTCTCCCGCTGCACATACAAAAAAAGGGGTCGTGTTTACTTATAATGTACATGATACTTTTTCTTCCGGCCGGCCCGAAAATATTATAATCAATGGCCTGAGTGTTTCGCCCGAAGTTCTGGAAAGATCAAATAAACAGCGCCCCATCAGTAATGTAAAACTTCCCCCGATGATCGACACCACAGTGATCCAGGGAATGACCCAATCGGGTGTTAGTGTAGTGGTGTTTAACAGGCATAAAGTAAACGATTCTTCTATTGCCACACCACGAACCGCTGCAATGCCGAGCACCGTTATTGCCAATACTTCCGGTGGATACACGGTAAAAAAAATATTTCCGGCAATAAGAAAAACAACGGCTACGCTTGATATGCGTGGCGTAGCAACAACATTACCCGAGAAAGCTTTTATCCGCCTGATCACAAACGGTAAAGCATTGGATGATACACTGTCTATTCTGAAATTAGATTCAGTTTATAAAAAGGAATTATCAAAAGCGGGCATACCCATCAGCTTTTTTATTAAAACGGGAAAGGACGATTCATTGCATTGGAAAGACACGATCAGCGCCGTACAATTCAGCACCAGCCCGGCAACGGTTGGCTTAACAAACCCCAATTGGTATCAGGCAGGTTTTGAAAATCCAACAACGTACCTGTTGAAGAAAATATCGCTGCAGATACTTTTTTCATTGTTCCTGATCGCATTTACTTCCGTCACTTTTATTTTCCTGTACCGCAATCTAGTGGCGCAACGCAAGCTGACGGAAATGAAGAACGATTTCATCAGCAACATCACGCACGAATTAAAAACACCGCTGGCCACAGTAAGCGTAGCAGTGGAAGCATTGCGGAATTTTGGCGGCATACAAAACCCGGTTCGCACAAAAGAGTACCTTGATATTTCTGCTGCCGAGCTGCAACGGCTCAGTTTGCTGGTTGATAAAGTACTCAAACTTTCCTTATTCGAGAACAGGGAACTGGAACTGAAAAAAGAAGTATTCGACCTGAAACAGCTGACGGAAGAAGTATTGAATACAATGAAGCTGCAGTTTGAAACACATCGTGCAAAAGTGAACCTCGAGATACAGGGACTGTATTTTAACATCAATGCAGACAGGCTGCATATAACCAGTGTTATCTTTAACCTGCTGGATAATGCGATCAAATACAGCAAAGACAAAGTAGAGATAACGATACGTTTGCAGCATTTATCAGACACCATTGTATTGCAGGTAGAAGACAAAGGCATTGGCATACCATCGGATTTTAAAACAAAAATATTCGACAAATTTTTCCGCGTACCAACCGGCAATCATCATAATATTAAAGGATACGGGTTGGGATTGAGTTATGTAGCGCATGTGATAGAACGACATGATGGAACCATTTCTGTAGAGAGCGAACAAGGCAAAGGAAGCATATTCACTATTAAATTCCCCGTTACATGAGCATAAAAGTTTTATATGTAGAAGATGAATTGTTTCTTGGCAAGATCGTAAAAGAAACTCTTGAGCTGAGAGGGTTTGATGTGGTTATGGAAAGCGATGGCGCCGATGTGATCAGATCTTTTGAAACCAACCGCCCGGATATTTGTGTGCTTGATGTAATGCTTCCCAACCGCAGCGGTTTTGAACTCGCGGAAGACATCCGCAAACTGGATGACGATGTGCCGGTTATTTTTCTTACAGCCAAAACACAAACGGATGATGTGGTGCAGGGTTTCAAACTTGGCGGCAATGATTATATCCGCAAACCATTCAGCATGGAAGAACTGATCGTGCGTATAGAAAATGCATTGCGTTTGAGAAAAGATGAACCGCTGACCATTGTTGGCGATATGATCGTGCTTGGCAAATACCAGTTCCATTTAAATAAACAGGTATTGGGCATTGGCGGTGAAGAACGCAAATTGTCTTACCGCGAAAGCGAATTACTAAAATATCTTTTCCAGCACCGCGACCAGGTGATCGACCGCCGCGACCTGTTGAATCATATCTGGGGCAACGATTCGTTTTTTAACAGCCGTAATTTAGATGTGTATATTACCAAGATACGCGGTTACTTGAAAGACGATCCTTCCATCGAGATCATTACCATCAAAGGCGTGGGTTACCGTTTTGTAACTGCGTAAGGCGTTTGTCATAAAGTATTTGCCATCCTGTGTTTGTTTATTAATTTTCCATCAGCATTTTTCACCTGATAAAAACAAACGCCATGGTTTACGATTCTTTTGTTACCACCACTTTTGATATTAAAGGTTACCGCATCACCGAACAGCTCGGCGTAGTACGCGGCATTACCGTTCGTTCAAGAAGCCTGCTGGGTAATATCGGCGGCGGCTTGCAAAGCCTTTTCGGCGGCAATATCACCATCTATACAGAGTTATGCGAAAGGGCGAGACAGGATGCTTACCGCGACATGCTCATGCACGCCGAGAGCCGCGGAGCCAATGCCATCATCGGTGTTCGCTATGATGCGAATGATGTGATGTCGGGCATTACAGAAGTGTTGTGTTATGGTACGGCGGTTAAGATAGAGAAGGAATAATTTTGGTGAACGGGCAATGGTTAATGGTCAATTCTTTATTCACCATTGCCCATTCACTATTCACAAACTTGGCTTCCCTTCCCTACCTTTGCGTTTCGAAAAGCTTACCTATGAATGAACAATTTGTAAAACGCATTGGTGAAGAGTTGGCTGAAATAAAATCTGCCGGCCTGGAAAAAAAAGAACGCATCATTACCAGTGAACAGGGTCCGGAAATAACGGTTAACGGAAAAAAAGTATTGAATTTCTGCGCCAATAACTATCTCGGGCTTTCATCCCATCCCAAAGTAATTGAAGCGGCGCACAAAGCCATTGATACACATGGCTACGGAATGAGCAGTGTGCGTTTTATCTGCGGTACGCAGGATATTCATAAAGAACTCGAACAGAAGATCGCAGATTTTCTGCAAACAGAAGATACCATTTTATATGCCGCCGCATTCGATGCCAATGGCGGTGTATTTGAACCGCTGTTCGGAGAACAGGATGCTATTATCAGCGATGCACTGAATCATGCTTCCATTATTGATGGCGTACGTTTATGTAAAGCGCAACGTTTGCGATACGAACATAATAATATGGACGACCTGGAAACAAAACTGAAAGAAACATCGGGCTGCAGAAGCAGGATCATTGTAACCGATGGCTCATTCAGCATGGATGGAACGATCGCGCAGCTGGATAAGATCTGCGGGCTCACTGATAAATATGATGCGATCGTGATGATCGATGAATGCCACTCATCCGGCTTTCTTGGCAAAACAGGCAGAGGCACACATGAATACAGGAATGTGATGGGAAGGATCGATATCATTACCGGCACACTGGGTAAAGCATTGGGTGGCGCCAGTGGCGGATTTACATCGGGCAGGAAAGAAATTATTGAAATGCTTCGCCAGCGGAGCCGACCTTATCTTTTCTCAAACACAGTGGCGCCAAGCATTGTGGGCGCTTCCATTGCAGTGCTTGATATGTTAACCGAAACCACCGAGCTGCGTGATAAACTTGAATACAATACAAAATATTTCCGCAGTAAAATGACGGAAGCGGGCTTTGATATCAAACCCGGCGATCATCCCATCGTTCCCATTATGTTGTATGATGCGGTAGTTGCACAGAATTTTGCGGCAAAATTATTAGAAGAAGATGTGTATGTGATCGGGTTCTTCTTTCCCGTAGTTGCCAAAGGCCTCGCAAGAATCCGTGTACAGTTAAGCGCCGCACACAAACAGGAACACCTGGATAAAGCGATCGCCGCATTTACGAAGGTTGGGAAAGATCTGGGAGTGTTGAAGCACTAATTAGTGGCTAATAATGCGGTGTGCTATTAAACACATAGATACATAGTTATAGAAAAAGGAAAACATAAGTCTAATCTATGTGACCTATATCTTTCCTATGTATCTATGTGTTTAAATAAATGTCGCTTGAATTGGCAACCAAAAGATAAAATCGTGAATCCGCAAAATTGTAAGATGAAAATAGTTATTTCAATAGCACAACACATCAGTCGATAATTAGTAATTGAATACGGCAACAAAAATTATGAAAATGAAATTTATATCAACCAGGAATCTTTTTTTATTACTAATTATTAACTACTCATTACTAATTATAACCTCCTGTTCTCCGAATAATGTAAAAACCGACGATAGCTTAAAAAAATATTTCGATCAATATAATGTAACCGGCACATTTGGTTTGTATGATAATGGCACGGGACAGTTTGTGATATATAATTTATCACGCTTTAAAGACTCGGCCTATTTGCCTGCATCAACTTTTAAAATCGTTAACGCATTGATCGGGCTTGAAACGGGAAGGATCGCAAATGAAAAGATGGTGATCAAATGGGATGGCGTGATCCGCAGGTTTCCAAACGGCGATACTGCGAAAGACTGGAACAAGGATCTCACGATGGAAGAAGCATTCAAAGTTTCGGCGCTGCCTTATTACCAGGAAGTTGCCCGCAGGATCGGAAAAGATACTATGCAGCATTGGCTCGACAGTTTGAAATATGGTACACACAAGATCACCACAACCATCGATTCATTCTGGATCGATAATTCTTTAAAGATCACACCAGACGAAGAAATGGGCCTTGTTAAAAAATTATATTTCGGCCAGTTGCCATTTCAGAAACGTTCGCAGGATATTGTAAAAAAAGTGATGCTGCAGGAAAGCAATGCAAATTATAAACTGAGTTATAAAACCGGGTTGGGTTTTCGCGAGAACGGCAACATGCTCGGATGGATCGTTGGCTGGATAGAAGAAAACAGGCATCCTTACTTTTTTGTACTCAATATAGAAGGCCCGCCTGATGCCAAACTCTCAACGGCCAGAATGGATATCCTGAAAGCAATCCTGAAACAGAATGATTTCTTTGAAGGAAAGCGGTAGGTATGATTAACTATATTATTTCGGGGATCATTATTCTTCTTGGCGCTTCCATTATGTTTACACATTTCGCCGCAGTAAAAGCTCCGAAAAGATCCTGCTAAGCCTGATATCGGTAGCCCTTTAAATACAGATTTACGACAGATTTGAGCAATGTAGAAATTACTGCTCATATCGGGAACTTATTACTGCTTTTTCAGGCCTGCCAGTTCACCAGCTATAGGTTGTTTTGATCGCAGCTCTTCAAGGGCAAGTTGAACTTTCCCCCATTTTTTCATAGCTTTTTTACTGATCTGGAGATCATTTTTTTTGGCGTAGAAATCGAGAATGTTTTGTTTTTCACTGGTGCTCACCGAATCAAAATGTGTTGACTCGAGTTTTAAGACCCAGTCATTGTAACATTCATCTGCAAGCCTGTATTCTCCCGCTACTGTTTTTTTTCCGGTATCGTAATCAATATTTGCCAATGGCGGGCCTTTTTGCGTCATGGAGGCGAGATAAGTTGTGTAATAAGCCAGAACAGTATCAAAACTCTGTATGTATAACTTTTCAACTTCGGGTGTCGGTGTTTTAAAACGCAATGCTTTCAGAGGGCCCACTTTAGGCATGATCCTGATAACGAAAGAAAAGAATTGTGCGCCGATGCCTGGTTTTTTATGTTCTTTTCCAAATTCCTGGTAATAGTTTGCACGTTTCATTTTATAAATGAATTTGCGCCCGGTCATTCCCGGAGTTGCTTTTTCAATATCGCTTTTCTTAAGCGCCCAGGCTACTTTGGTAATGCCGGGCATAAGGCTCTGAACACTCCATCGGAATGTAGATACAGCAAGCGAAAAACTGCCGAAGACTTCTTTAAGTTCCAATCCATATATCTTTCGGAAAGCCCTTTCCATTACGGGTTCCGACACCTGGAAGCCGATATAATCATGATAGGCATTTGAAGCGTAATTGCCACGTGCTGTTTGTAAAACATCAAATGAAAATTCTGTCCTGGCATGCGATGTTTTGTCTTCCGCATACGTAACCACTCCTCCAAATTTTGAACGCATATTCGGATAAATAATAGGAACGCTTACGTTGGTTCCAAGTGAGTGCCCGTATTTATCTGCGTTATAATGACACAGGCAACCTAATGCAAAAGCATATTCATTGATGTTTTGTGCTTCCTGTAATAAACAATCCACAAAATCGCCGCTTCTAACATAATGCACAAGGTTGGTAAAAAGCTTACTGCCAAAAGGATAATAACCCATGTCTGGCGCAACCGCCCCGCCATAAGCATATGCATGCGCCTCTTTTAACTGATCAGGTGTTGCTTCAGGAAACCGCTGTTTTAAAAGGGGTACAAGAAACTTCTCCCAGCTTGCATCTATGATCGCTTCATGTGTAAGAACGGAATATGCTTTACAGGTTGAAATACCAAACAGGAAAGAAATTAAAACCAGACAGATAAGCCTGGGTAACATATTCTTTTTCATTAATAAAGAATTTTATGGCGATGATGCTATCATTGTTTATTGCAATAAAAGGACCAAAGGAAAACAGCCGGGAACCCCTGGCAGGCTAATTGAATACAAATAGCAGGAACGTTTTTAAAGACCCGGAACATGCCCAAAAAAATAACTATTCCGCTTATTGCAATACTGCTTTCGCTTTTATGCGTGTTGCCTGGCTGCCTGCATGCACAAAAGCCGGATACCCTGATCAAGAAACTTGACAGCCTGCATCTGAAAACCGATAGTGCCGGCAAACAAATAAATAATATCGAGCCGCAGGCGTATGAGAACACACAGCTTACGCCTTCTTCATACCTAATTCTTACATGGAGTGATCTGAAACAGGCTTTCACCAAGCCTTTTCATATGCAAAAAAAGGATTGGCCCAAAGTAGGAGAATTTGTAGCATTAGAAATTGCCCTTTCGTTTGCTGATGAAAAAATACAGGAAAATGCGCTTGCCCTGCGAACACAAAGTAAAACAGTACGGGACGTTAATGAATATGTGACCCAGTTCGGTGGTTTATATGAAGTATATACGCTTGTTGGCATGGGCACATTTGGGTACGTGTTTAAAAAGCCAAAAATGCTAACCACTACTTTTCTTGCCACACAGGCATATCTTACAGGCGGCGCTGTGGAAGGCGTTGTCAAAATTCTAACAGGCAGGCAAAGGCCGGATTTTTTATTGAACAGCGCCGGGAAAGTGGACCCAACCTTTCACGGGCCGTTTTCTACAACGCGGGATATATATGGCAACAAGGTCAATGGCTCCTGGCCCTCGGGCCATACAACAGTTGCCTTTGCGGCGGCCACGGTATTTGCAATGGAATATAAAGACAAGCCTCTTATCCCTATCATCTCATACAGCGTGGCAACCCTTATTGGGTTGAGCCGGATGGTAGAGAACCGCCACTGGTTCAGCGATGTGGTAGCAGGCGCTGCGCTCGGATTCTTAACAGGAAGACAGGTAGTGAACAATTATCACCGCTACGCCAAAATAAAAGCGCCGACACAAAAAAAGAACACGGTCGCCTTCAATCTTGATTATCGTTTCGGTACACTGATGCCCGGAATGGTAATGAAATTTCGTTGACCTGCTAATTTCCCGCTCTTCCCGCTTCACTTTCCGCACTGCCGGTTTGCCTTTTATGTTCTGCATTGATCTGCTTCCCGAAACTATACGTAAAGCCTAAAACAAAAACCTGGTTATGAAAATGATTGGCATAGTGTGCAATTACATCAGGTATATTGGTAATAAAACCTGTTGAAGTATTGGTATTGAAAATATCCCTGACACTGAGTTTTAGGGAGGCCTGGTTGTTCCAGAATTTCTTTTGCAAACCAGCATTCAACTGGCCAAATGCAATTTTATCAAACTGTGCCTGTTGACGCGGCGAGCAATAAAATCCGCCCGTTTCTGCACTCCAGCCTTTGCCTAAAACAAATTGGTTGTTAACCTGTGCATACACGTAAGCGCTTTTGGTTTGAATATACCCGTTATATAACTGTCCGCTGAAAACCTGGTAATTAAAAAGATCTGTGTATGTATTGATCGTCCACCATTTTGCCGGATGCAGATTGGTTTCGATACTAAAAACAAAATAATCCCATTGGCCAATATTGCCGTTCCTGCTGATGAACACACTTCCATTCTGTTCTATCGTTTCTATCTGTATATCACTTGTATGAATGTACTGCGCCGACAGCGTGAATTTATTTTTATGCGTGTACGATATTTTAAAATCGTTCGAATACTGTGGTTTTAAAAATGGATTGCCGGCAAATGCGGTAAACTTATCAAGGATAAAAACAAACGGGTTCAGATCCTGGTAATTGGGCCTGTCTATACGGCGGCCATAAGCAAAATTCAACAGGTTATCGCCGGCAGAATCAATCTTAAAAGACAGGTAAGCTGTAGGAAACAGGTTGGTATAATGTTTTGTAAAAGCAGAATCCGGTTTATACAAATTACCTAACTGGTGCCCATCGCCATTTGTATTCTCGGCGCGTAAACCCGCCTGCACAGAAACTCTTTTAAATTCTTTACTGAAATTCAGATAGGCGGCATTGATGTTTTCTTTATAAATAAAATGATTGGTGTTGTTGTAATCGATCGTACTCACGCCGTTGTTTACATTAAAATAATTGGCTTCATTATCAGAAGTAACATAGCTTGTTTTTAACCCCGCTTCCATTTTTGTTTTACCGGGAAGCATTTGTACATAATCTGTTTTGGCGGCATAAATAGAAATGCCGGATGGTAATTGATCCGTAATATTCTGCGAACTTTTTAAGCTGCCGGTTGGAGAATACGTGCTGTTTGCAAAGAACTGGTCTGCATCGGAACTGTATTTAATATAATCCATATCAAAACTTAACACCTTTCCGGAACTGTCGAATTTATGTGTATAGTTAAGATTGATGCCGTTCTTGTGAAAAGAACTCACACTGCTGTTATCTGCTTTGATAGACGAATCCAATGCCCCCGATGCATTATAAGAATAACTGAATGTTGGGCGGTATTCATTTCTATCAGAAACTGATCCCGTATACACAATACCCCAGGTGGTTTTTGCAGAAGCATAATAATCAAAACCAATTTTAGCAACAGGGCTCTTTGTTACAGGTGTGAAATAATTGGTTTGTTTGAACGAAGTAGTTAAATGGCCGGAGAGGTCATAATAGTCGCGGTTGATATCCAGTTGCCGGAAACCTTTTTGAATACTGTAACCCAGATTGGCAAATACATTTATTTTTCCTGTATAATAATTCAGGTTGATGCTTTCATTGGTACGCGCATAAAAGGATTGTCCAACACTCGCAGCAACAGAACCATTCAACCCTTTGGCCCTTGATTTTTTTGTTTTGATATTGATCACACCACCGTTGCCGGATGCATCGTATTTGGCGGGCGGATTATCCATCAATTCAATTTTATCGAGTGCAGAAGAAGGTAACGACCTGAGATAAGTTGCCAGGTCGGCGGCAGATAAATAAGTAGGCTTGTCGTCTATCAATATCAATACACTGCTCTTGCCTTTAAAACTGATGCCGCCGTTTTCATCAACCAAAACACCTGGTGTTTTTTCCAGCACTTCCAATGCATTGGAACCGGTATTGGAAATAAGGGCATCCACATTTACAATGGTTCTGTCTATCTTCTGTTCTGTGAAAGGTTTATTTGCAGTTACCGTAACCGAAGCAAGTTCTTTGGCTGCTGATTCCTGTAACACGATAACGGGCAATACAATATTTTTTTGCCTCACACTGATCACAGCGCTGTAATATTTTTTAAAACCTATCGCCTCTGCCAGCAACAACCAGTCGCCATCTTTCACTTCAGCAAATAAAAAATTCCCGTTCTCATCACTAATAATTGTTTTTTGAATGGATGAGTCGCTGCTGTTTAACAACGAAACGGAGATTGCGGCCAGCCCCTTCTTTTGCGATCCAATGACCTGCCCACGCACAGATGCCGTTTGCGCCTGTATGTTTGTGATGCACAGTATGCTTACTATCATGGCTATACTTAGCAATATCAACTTTCTCATATCTCCGGTTTCAGATTAAAACCCCGGTTTTGGTAAAAGGTTACCGGTATCGTTAATTTATCCGGTTTCGGAAATGATTTGGCGTACCTGTCTGGGCTATATCCGTTAATTTTGCAGGACATTTTATGATCCATGCAATTCTACTGTAATTCCCTTACACAATATAGCCGGCTTAAAACAAAAGAAGTGAAGATCGGCGGCCTGTTGCTGGGCAATTTTCACCCGGTGAGGTTGCAGACGATGACAACCACAGACACTATGGATACGCTCGCAACCGTTGAGCAAACTATCCGTTGCATAGAAGCCGGAGCGGAACTTGTTCGTATTACGGCGCCGAGTAAAAAAGAAGCGGAAAATTTACTGAACATCAAAAATGAATTACGCAAAAGAGGTTATACAACGCCGCTGGTTGCAGATATTCATTTTACACCAAACGCTGCCGAGATCGCAGCACGCATTGTTGAAAAAGTGAGAGTGAATCCCGGTAATTATGTAGACAAGAAAAAATTTGAACAGATAGATTATACCGATGCGGAATATATTGAAGAAATAGAACGCATCCGCGACCGCTTTACACCGTTGGTAAAGATCTGTAAAGAATACGGAACCGCCATGCGCATCGGAACCAATCACGGATCACTCAGCGACCGGATCATGAGCCGTTATGGCGACACGCCGATCGGTATGGTAGAAAGCGCGATGGAATTTTTACGCATTGCACGCGGCGAAGCATACCACAATATTATATTGAGCATGAAATCGAGTAACCCGCAGGTAATGGTGCAGGCTTACCGTTTATTGATTCAGCAAATGGATGCGGAGTTTGGCGAATGTTATCCATTGCATCTCGGCGTAACAGAAGCGGGTGATGGCGAAGATGGAAGAGTGAAAAGTGCAGCAGGCATCGGCACTTTATTGGAAGATGGAATTGGCGACACGGTTCGTGTGAGTTTAACGGAAGACCCTGAATTTGAAATTCCGGTTTGCCGCGACCTGGTTAAACGATATGTAAATCGTGAATCAACAGCAATGAGAATTCCTGCCATTGAAAAAATTTCATACGACCCATTCGTATATCAACGCAGGGAAACATTTGCAGTAGATAATATCGGCGGCAAACAGGTGCCCGTTGTAATTGCGGATCTGAGTAAGGTAACTGATATTACCCCAACTTATTTGGAAAGCATCGGTTACAAATACGATGCAGCAACCGATAAATGGAATATCAGCGACGCGGCTGCCGATTATATTTTTACCGGTAATCAATTATTGGATTTTGCTTTACCCGGAACATTGAAAGTGATCGTATATGCCGGCACATGGGCATTGGCAACGGATAAAGAAAAATATTTCCCCATTTTTGATGGCGGCGGTTATGTTTCCGGCGATCATCCCAAAAGCGGCCAACTGAATTTTGTCATGATCGATTGTTTCAGCGATGAAACTTCCATCAACGATTATACGAATCTGGATGAACTCGCAAATGATAATTCTGTTGTGCTTTGTTTAAGCAGCACCAATCCGCACGCCATGCCTGCTGTGCGCAGGATGTTCATGGAACTGCTTAACCGAAAAATTAAAAACCCGGTTGTGCTTATTACCGACAGCAACTGGCAAACGGCCGATGAACACCTCATTCATTATTCAACCGAATGCGGCGCTTTATTTTTAGATGGGTTTGGAGATGGGATTTGTTTGGGTATGACAACCCAAAGTTATCAATTACAATCATCAGGCAATACACAGGATACGAGTGGAAGGAATTACAGCAACAATACAAGTGTAGAACAGTTCATCAATTCAACTGCCTTCAGCATTTTGCAGGCAACGCGCACAAGAATATCCAAAACAGAATATATCAGCTGCCCGAGTTGCGGCAGAACATTATTCGACCTGCAGGAAACAACAGCAAAGATCCGCAGCGTAACCAATCACCTGAAAGGCGTTAAGATCGCGATCATGGGTTGCATCGTAAACGGCCCCGGCGAAATGGCCGATGCTGATTTTGGTTATGTGGGAAGCGGTGTTGGAAAAATTACATTGTATAAAGGCAAAGACATCATGAAACGAAATATCGACAGCGAGATAGCTGTTGATGAACTGATCAATTTATTAAAGGAAAGTGAAGCCTGGATAGAGCCGGCATAATAAATCGCCACTGATTCACAGATTTCGCTGATTTATTCTGTGATAATCTGTGAATCAGTGGCGAAAAAATTAAACATCAAAATATGCAAACAGATTTTCTCGTCATAGGTTCAGGAATAGCCGGCTTAACATACGCACTAAAAACAGCCAAGGAGTTTCCCGATAAAAAAATAACCGTCATCACCAAAACACAGGCCGATGAAACCAATACCAAGTACGCACAAGGCGGTATTGCCGGCGTTTGGGATGAAGCCAAAGACAGTTACCACAAACACATTGAAGACACATTGATCGCCGGCGATGGTTTATGCAACGAACATATCGTTGAAATTGTAGTGAAAGAAGGCCCTGAACGCATCAAAGAAATTATTGCATACGGCGCCGAGTTTGACAAAGATGAGAAAGGCGAATACAGTTTAGGCAAAGAAGGCGGGCATAGCGAGAACCGAATACTGCATCACAAAGATGTTACCGGTAAAGAAATGGAAAGGGCTTTGCTTGATGAATTGCGAACGGTAAAAAATATTGAACTCATCAATCATTGTTTTGTGGTTGATATCATTACACAACACCATCTCGGTTATCTCGTAACAAAATCAACATTGGATATCACCTGTTATGGCGTGTATGTTTTAAACCTTCACAACCACCAGATAGAAAAAATATTGGCGAAGATCACTTTGCTCGCTACAGGCGGTTGCGGACAGGCATACCGCACCACCACCAACCCGCGCATTGCAACAGGCGATGGCATTGCCATGGTGTACCGTGCAAAAGGTAAGATCGAGAACATGGAGTTTATACAGTTTCATCCAACGGCATTGTATGAGCCGGGTGTGTCTCCTTCATTTTTAATAACAGAAGCTGTTCGCGGTGATGGCGGAATTCTGCGCAATAAGAACGGCGAAGCTTTTATGGAAAGATATGATGCGCGAAAAGACCTTGCCCCGCGCGATATTGTTGCACGCGCGATCGATAATGAAATGAAACGTTCCGGTACAGAACATGTATATCTCGATTGCCGGCACATGGACAAAGAAAAATTCATTCATCATTTCCCCAATATCTATGAAAAATGTTTGAGCAGGGGAATTGATATTACGCAACATATGATACCCGTTGCACCCGCAGCCCACTACAGCTGCGGCGGAATTAAAACAGACGAGTGGGGACGGACCTCTGTGAAACATTTATACGCATGCGGCGAATGTGCCAGTACCGGTTTACATGGTGCAAACCGTTTGGCAAGTAACAGTTTACTGGAAGCCATGGTATTCGGGCATCGTTGTTTTTTAGATAGTAAAGAAGAAATAAACAAACACTCATTTGAAGAACGCATACCCGACTGGAATGCAACAGGCACAACGGAGCCGGGCGAAATGATCCTGATCACGCAAAGCCAGAAAGAACTGCAGCAGATCATGAGCGATTATGTGGGGATCGTAAGAACGGATATCCGTTTAGAGAGGGCCATGAAAAGGCTGGATCTTTTATTTGCAGAAACAGAAGCATTATACCGTTCCACAAAAGTATCGCCGCAGTTATGTGAATTGAGAAATTTAATAACGGTTGGTTACCTGATCGTAAAAGGTGCGGAATTCAGGAAAGAAAGCAGGGGCTTGCATTACAACACAGATCATTTGCAGAAGAGTGGCCTGCTTCAAAATATTATTTTATAAAAGGGATAAAATCAAAATGGAAAAATTGTTAGCCGCAGATCAGCACTTTACCTACACCAATCTGCGAATCTGCGGCGAACAAACAGTTCTGTTGAAACAAAATATATGTATTACGTAGTCTTCGGTTTATTATATGTGATCTCGCTTTTGCCATTGCCGGTATTGTATTTACTGAGCGACTTTGCATTTTTTATTGTGTACCATCTTTTAGGTTACCGGAAAAATGTAGTGAATGATAATCTACTGCACGCATTCCCTGAAAGAACTGCAGAAGAAAGAAAACAGATCGCAAAAAAATTCTACAGAAATTTTTGCGATAACTGGATAGAAACGATCAAACTTATTTCTGTAAGTAAAGAAAGTTTTCGCAGGCGGCTCAGCGGTGATAACAGCATTTTCAGCGAATTGCATGCAACAGGTAAAGCCATTCAGGGAAACTACGGACATTTTTTTAACTGGGAAATTTTAAATCTGTATACCGGTGTCAGCCAGCCATATAAAGTAGTGGGTATTTATTTTCCGCAAAAGAGTGCCATTATGAATCGGCTAATGTTGCACATAAGAGCAAAGTGGGATAATGTAATGATCTCATTGCCTGATATGGCGCGAGGTATTATTCCATGGAGAAAAAAACAATACCTGATTGCATTGATCGGCGATCAGAGTCCCGCACAACCCGCTGCAAGTTACTGGCTCAATTTTATGAACCGGCCCACCTGTTTTGTAAAAGGGCCGGAGAAATATGCAAAGGGACAAAACTTATCGGTAACGATCACAGTAACAAAAAAGATCAAAAGAGGCTATTATCATTTTGATTCTTTTTTGCTTGCAGAAAATACTGCTTCATTACCCGAAGGCGAACTGATGCGGCGATATATCAAACATCTTGAAAATAATATACGCCTGCAGCCTGAATTATATTTATGGAGCCACCGCCGCTGGAAACATGAATGGAAACCGGAGTACGCAGACCTTTGGGTAGATGATGCGCCGTTGCCGCAACAATAATTAGTAATTAATAATTAGTAGTTAGTAATTCAATTACTAACTACTAATTACTAACTACTAATTGGGTTCTCATTACAGCTATCTTTATTGTAACCGATACCGAACTGCTGATATGTACTATATCATTTATCCGATTTTTTATTTGCTTTCTCTGTTGCCCTGGCGTGTTCTGTATTTTATCAGTGATGGTTTGTATGGATTGATCTATTATATTTTTGGTTACCGCAAAGAAGTGGTAATGAAAAACCTGTTGATCGCATTTCCTGAAAAAACGGAGAAGGAACGGATTCGCATCGCCAAAGATTTCTATCACAATTTTGTTGATACATTTATTGAAACGATCAAACTGATCTCAGTAAGTGATAAAGAATTCGACAAACGTTTTACTTCCAACATTGAAGTGGTGAATGAATTGTATGCAACCGGTAAAAATGCACAGATGTTTACCGGCCATTTTTTTAACTGGGAATTTGCCAATCTCGGGTTTGCAAAACATTCAAAATTTCCGTTAGTGTTCGTTTACCTGCCATTGGGCAATAAAGCATTCAATAAAATCATTGTTGACCTGCGCAAACGGTATGGATCGATGATGTTGTCGGCAACGGAGTTCAAAAATAAATTCAAAGAGTTTGTACCGGAACATTATGCACTGGGTTTGGCGGCGGATCAAAATCCCGGGTCGCCCGCAAACGCTTTGTGGCTGCCATTCTTCAACAGGCTCACACCGTTTGTATCAGGGCCGGAGAAAGGAGCCAAAGCAGATGATATGGTTTGTGTGTTCGCTCATTTTTATAAAATAAAACGAGGCTACTACCATTTTGATTTTGAAGTGATGACACAGGAACCGAATGATTTTGAACCGGGCAAACTAACCGAAGTATATGTAAACCTTTTAGAAAAAGCCATCCGCAAAATACCCGCCAATTATTTGTGGAGCCACAGAAGATGGAAATGGGAATTTGATGAAGAGAAATATGGAAAGCTGGTTGTGAAATAATTGGGAAATTTTGAAATTGAATGAAAATTAAGATACGATCAATTCCAAAATTTCCCAATTCCAAAATCCTAACTCAATTCAACACTTCCACACTTTTCTCAATCTCAAATCTATCCGGCATTTCTTTGATGCTGCCCCAGCCACCCACAACATTCCGGAGATTATGAAAACCTTCGCGTTTTAATAACGAAGAAGCGATCACACTCCGGTAACCGCCCGCGCAATGAACATAGATATTATGTTTCTCATCAAGATCGGCCATGGTACCGGGATCTGTGAGATCCGACAAAGGCATATTCAATGCATCTTTGATATGGCCATCCGCATACTCGGGGCCTTTTCTCACATCAACAATTACCATATTCGGATCGAACGGAATATCCATTGCAAGCTCATCCGCTTCCACATCAATGATCATGTCGATCTTTTCACCTGCTGATTGCCATGCTTCAAAACTGCCATCTAAATAACCTTCTATTTTATCAAAACCCACTCTGGCCAACCGTACGATCGTTTCTTTTTCTTTATCCCTGTCTGTTACCAGCAGCATCACCTTATCAAACGGAAGAAGGCTGCCCGCCCATTCTGCAAAGCGCCCGTCCAAACCAATGCTCACGGAGCCCGGCACAAAACCCTGTGTAAATACAGTTGAATTTCTTGTATCAAGAATGATCACGTGATCCTCTTCAGCCTTTGCTTTAAAATCAGCAACGCTTAAGGGCTGCATACCTTTTTGTAAAACAGCATCTAAACTTTCATACCCTTCTTTATTGATCATTGCATTGATCGGAAAATATTGTGGCGGCTCTGCCAATCCTTCTGTAACCGCTTTAATAAATGTTTCTTTTGATTGTGGCTGCAAAGCATAATTGGTTTCTTTCTGTTCGCCAATGGTACTGTATGTTTCAGGGCCAAGGTTTTTACCGCAGCTGCTGCCCGCCCCATGCGCCGGATAAACAATTACATCATCAGCGAGGTTGATTATTTTATTTTGCAGGCTCTCATACATCATGCCTGCCAGGTCTTCCATTGTAAGTTCATTTCCTTTCTGTGCGAGATCGGGGCGGCCAACATCGCCAACAAATAAAGTATCGCCGGTAAATACTGCATGGTCCTTTCCGTTCTCATCTTTTAATAAAAAACAGCTGCTTTCCAATGTGTGGCCGGGCGTATGTAATACTTGTACTTTTAATTTTCCTATTTCAAATATTTCTCCGTCTTTGGCAACGTGTACAGAAAACTTTGTAGCCGTACCCGGCCCGTAAACAATAGTGGCGCCGGTTGCAGCGGCAAGATCTAAATGCCCGCTTACAAAATCTGCATGAAAATGTGTTTCAAAAATGTATCTGATCTTTGCATTACGCTCCTGCGCCAAACCCAGGTATTCCTCTATATCGCGAAGCGGATCGATAATAGCCGCGATGCCTTCACTCTCAACATAATAAGCAGCTTCACTGATGCATCCGGTATATAATTGCTTGATGAACATGTCTGTGTTTTAATTTAGGCAAAGATAATAGCAAGCCCCGGGCCAAATGTGGTTATGATCGCAAAAAACAATTGAATGGCATAAACCTGTCAACTTAACCTACCAGTGTTTCTACAAACTGTACCACTTCTGCCAAACGCGTATAATTCACGGAATAAAAAATGAATTTGCCATCGCGTGAAGTGCTTACAATTCCTGCCCGGCGTAAAATGGCGAGATGTTGTGAAGCCACAGATTGTTCGAGGCGGAGTTTTACATAGATCTCGGTAACGGTCATTTTCTGGTGCTCATCCAGCAATTTAATGATCTGCTGGCGGAGTTTATGGTTGATGGATCGAAGGATCAGCGAAGCTTTTTTCGTGTGCAGAAAATCAACCTTGATCTGCGTTTTGCCATTCAATAATACGACGGCTTGTAATGATGTGGTCATGACAATAAAAGTTATAGTTGGGGGGTTAATAGAACTAAAATCGCAACTATAAAGTTAGGCAAATTGTTTCGGGTTCATAGTATAAAATTTGCGAATGTTTTTGTTATAGCCTATGCTTTACGGGATGGATCGAAGAACTCTTTTACATACAGCGGCTCACTATAAGCAAGATCTGCAAAACGTTCTGAGTAATAGGCATTTATTGCACGGATGGCAAGATGGGAAGCGTTATGTTGGATATTTACAAAAGAAGCAGAAACGTCGGAAAGCACCCCTTTTAATTTAATACTGCCCGTTCCGCTGAAGAGGATCGTATGTGTTTTCAGCAGGGAAACAAAAGACAGCTCATCAATAATGAGCGCATGCGGCGGCTCGATCTCTTTTAAAGATGGATCATATAAACCGGTAAATACTTCCATTCTCCTTGCATCGATCAAGGGGCAGAGAAGGGTTGATTGGTTGATTGGTTTATTGGTTGATTGGCAGTGTGATAAAATGGATTGCGCCATTACTTCGAGCGTATTCACCAGAATCAATGGTTTGTTCAGTGCATAACAAATTCCTTTGGCCGATGCAAGTCCAACACGCAAACCGGTATAACTGCCGGGACCGGCTGTTACAGAAACAGCATCGATGTTTTTTAATTCATACTCATTGTTTGCAAACAATTGTTGTATGGCAGGCTGAACAAATGATGCATGATTTTTTTGTTCGCTGCTTTCTATCAATCCCAACACAACATCGTCTTTGCTTAAGCAAACACTGGCATGTTCTGTTGCAGTATCGATATGTAATAAAAGCGGCATGAATACGTTTTATTTATTAGTGTATTGTGTTATTGGTTTTCAACAATTAATTATTTTCCTGTTCCTCTCAGCCACTCTTCGTGTATTCTTTGCGTGCGTTCCTTTGCGGCTCTCTGCGGTTAATAGCCACCGGAATTTAACCGCAGAGAGCCGCAAAGTTTTGCGCAAAGGCTACGCAAAGTATTTTAATAGTACTACACCTTATTTATTATGTAATTCTTTTTCTAAAGCCGGCGCTACTGCATAACGTTCATCTTTTTCACTTAATTTTTTCAGCAAAGCATATATTTTCTGCAACCCTATTTTTTCGCTCCACTCAAAAGGGCCGTATGGATAATTGGTGCCGAGTTTCATGGCGATATCGATTTCTTTTTTTGTGCTGATCTCATCGCCCAAACCAAAATAAGCTTCATTGATGATCATTGCGATCACTCTTGCCGCGATCATTCCCGGAACATCCGGAACAGTTTGATATTTCCAGTGCAAGGTTTCTAAAATCTTCATCCCATCTGTGCCAATCTGTGAATCAGTGGCGAAAATTTCAATGACTTCCCTTTTCAAAAATCCATTCCATCCATTTATACGAATACAATTAACCGGCAATTTATCAGCACAATCAATAACCGCATTTACAAAAACAGGTTTGTTTGTTACATCAGTAAAAGCAAACCCTTCTTCTTCATAACAGAGGTCGAAATAAGCATCAGCCGCTGTTTCTGTGCGATCCAAAAAATCAACCTGCACTTCTTCCGGAACGCCTTTTAGCAGGAACGCTTCTTTTTGCTGTGCATTTGCTTTTACAATAATATACATGTGAAACGGTTAGAGCGCAAATTTAGGTTGGCAGGTTGATAGAAATGCAGCAATTTGCCGTTGATTAAAACAATTCTATGTCAAAACAAATTATCAAAACAGATAAAGCGCCGTCACCGATCGGCCCATATAACCAGGCTGTTAAAGCCGGAGGAATGATTTACTTAAGCGGGCAGGTTGCTTTTGTACCGGCAACCGGCGAACTCGAATTAAGTTCTCTCCAGGCCGAAACACACCAGGTGATGAAGAACCTTGCAGCTGTACTTGATGAGGCGAAGATCACATTTGCACATGTAGTAAAGACCACGATCTTTTTAAGCGATATGTCATTATTTGCCCAGGTGAATGAAATATACGGATCGTATTTTACCGGCGATTATCCGGCACGCGAAACCGTTGCCGTTAAAGGGTTACCGCGCGGTGTGAATGTAGAGATCAGTATGATCGCCGTGGTAGATCTATAAAGCGGTTACCTGGTAAGTAGTGGAGAAAACCTGTTTCTCATCGGCACGCAACAGGATCAATCCAATGCCATTATTAAAATTATCAGGTGCGCCGCTCAGGTTTTCGATGGCAATACTTTTTCTGTGTGGTGGAATATAAACCTGCAGAACAGGATATGTTTTACCCGGCTCAATAGTGAGCCTCAACCGGTCATTTTGCAAAACACATTTGGGTTGTGCATGGCTATCGAGCACAAAAGAATTATCAAGCATAATATTTTCCAGCGAACCGCCATTCCTGAATCGTTCGTCTTCTAATTTTCTTCCCGTTGGCAACAGGTCTTCATTGTATTCGAGTTGCGTGTGGCTGTCGAATTGCAATAACCATTCATCAACCGAACCACCTAAAGTAAAATAAGGGTGCCATCCATCGGCCAGGGGAATGGTGTGTAGGTTTTGGTGGGAGACGGTTGTTGTGGCAGTGAGTTTGTTTCCGGTTTCGAGTTTCCAGTTAATTGTTATGGTGTATGGGAAAGGAAAGCCTTTATCGTTGCCATCATAAAAATATTCAAGCGTTACACTTGCTTTATTGTTATCCGCTTCCGTATTTTTTATTTGAAAAACGGCATCATACAATAATCCATGTATGGCATGATTGCCAAGAAAATGTTTTTGTACGGTATAATCTTTAGCGCCAAATGTATAGTGCCCTTTTTCCATCCGGCAAACAAAGGGGCTAAGCTTGGTACTTTTAAATCCCTTGGTGATGTTTGCTTTTGCATCGCTCACCGAAATAAATCCATCAACCACATTGATCAATCCCTTTTCACATGGGATGCGGAATGCATTGAGTAAACCGCCAAAAGCATAGATCTCTGCTTCACAACCGGTATTCGTATCTGTTAAAATAATTGCGGGACAATCAAGTTCGCCGGTAATAATTGTTTCAAAAGGCATAGAAGGTCTTTTCGGGGCCTGAAAGTAAGAAGTTTTGCGAGTAAAAGTTGTTGCGCAGTTTAAAGCTAACACTTGTTAACCTTTGCTGCCAATACTGTAAATTTGCAGCAGCGTTAAAACAAGTTCATGTCATACACACCGCAACATAAGGTTCGAATTGTTACAGCTGCCAGTTTATTCGACGGGCATGATGCCGCTATTAATATCATGCGCCGCATACTGCAGTCAAAAGGTGCGGAGATCATTCATCTCGGCCATAACCGCAGTGTGGCTGATATTGTTGAATGTGCCATTGAAGAAGATGCGCAGGGTATCGCCATCACCAGTTACCAGGGCGGGCATGTTGAGTTTTTCAAATACATGAAGGATCTGCTTGATCAGAACGGTTGCGGCCATATAAAAATATTCGGCGGCGGCGGCGGAACTATTTTGCCGGAAGAGATCCGTGTATTACACCAATATGGCATCACAAGAATTTATAGCCCGGATGATGGCCGCCATATGGGCCTCGAAGGAATGATCGAAGACGTGATCAAACAATGCGATTTTAATTTGAATGGAACCGGTGAATATAAAAAACCGATGACATTGGGCGAAGTAAAAGATGTAAGGAAAGTTGCGAGGTTGATCACGAATGCGGAGAATGGGGTGGAGACGGCAGATGACGGGAAAAAGATAACAGATGACAGGAAGATCCCTGTGTTGGGAATTACGGGAACGGGCGGTGCAGGTAAAAGTTCTGTAACAGATGAGATCGTGCGAAGGTATTTACATGCATTTGCTGATAAAACGATCGCAGTTATTTCGGTTGACCCATCAAAGAAAAAAACAGGCGGTGCATTATTGGGCGACAGGATCCGGATGAATGCTATTTCTCACGGCCGTGCTTATATGCGCAGCCTTGCAACGCGCGATGATAATACGGCGCTGAGTAAACATGTACAGGATGCGATCGATATCTGCCGGGCAACGGGTTTTGATTTTATTATTCTGGAATCCGCCGGTGTTGGCCAGAGTGATGCATCGATACTGGATTATTGCGATGTGAGTTTATATGTGATGACGCCTGAATACGGCGCAGCATCGCAATTAGAGAAGATCAACATGCTGGATTATGCAGATGTGGTATGCATCAATAAATTTGATAAGGCCGGTGCATTGGATGCATTGCATGATGTAAGAAAGCAATATAAACGCAACCATGGTTTATGGAACGCCAAAGATGAAGAGCTGCCGATAGTAGGAACCATCGCCGCACAATTCAATGATGCAGGTGTAAACGACCTGTTTGAAAAACTGTTTGATGCCATCGAAAAAAAATGCGGCGTATTATTTTCTGATTCGGATGCGCAGCATAATAAAGAAGCCAAAGAAGGATCCACTACCACCAAATCGCAGATCATCCCGCCAAAGCGAGTTCGTTATCTGTCTGAGATCTCGGAGAACAACCGTTCATATGATGCGTGGGCAAAAGAACAATCCGTTATCGCATCCAAACTATACAAGATCAGCGGAACGCTTGAGGAGATGAAGGCAGGATCTGCATTCAATAATAAAGAAAGTGTACACACACTTTCAGAAATGAAAAAACATTTTGAAGAACTGCTGCATCCCGAATGTAAGAAACTGGTTGAGCAATGGCCTGCAACTGTAAAAAAATATTCCGCAGATTTTTTTGAATATCAGGTAAGGGATAAAATTATCAAACAACCCTTAACGGTTACTTCATTAAGCGGTACGCGCGTGCCGAAAGTGGTGCTGCCAAAATATAATGACTGGGGCGATATCCTTCTCTGGCAGTTACAGGAAAACGTGCCGGGAGAGTTTCCATATACCGCCGGTGTGTTTGAGTTAAAGAGGCAAGGCGAAGACCCAACAAGAATGTTTGCCGGCGAAGGCGGCCCGGAAAGAACCAATAAAAGATTTCATTACGTTTCGCTCGGGCAGCCTGCGATCCGCCTGTCTACTGCATTTGACAGCGTTACCTTATACGGTGAAGACCCCGATCACCGCCCGGATATTTATGGCAAAGTTGGCAACAGCGGAGTGAGCATCGCTACATTGGATGATGCAAAAAAATTATACAGCGGTTTTGATCTCTGCGATCCGAAAACTTCTGTAAGTATGACGATCAATGGCCCCGCACCTATGCTGCTTGCTTTTTTTATGAATGCAGCCATCGACCAGCTTTGTGAAAAATGGATCGAAGCAAATAATAAATGGCCAGAAGTAAATGCATACATCAACAAAAAATTTGAACACGCACCCAAAGCGGTTTATTATAATCCCGCATCTCCCGAACGTTTGCCCGAAGGCAACAACGGGCTTGGTTTAAAATTATTAGGCATCAGCGGCGATGAAGTTTTACCAAAAGAAGTATATGAAAAAATAAAGGCGGAAGCGCTATCACAGGTACGCGGAACGGTGCAGGCAGATATTTTAAAAGAAGACCAGGCACAGAACACCTGTATCTTCTCAACTGAATTTGCATTGAAGCTGATGGGCGATGTGCAGTCGTATTTTATTGATCAGAAAGTGCGCAATTTTTACAGTGTAAGCATCAGCGGCTATCATATTGCGGAAGCCGGCGCCAATCCTATTACGCAACTGGCATTTACTTTATCAAACGGATTTACGTATGTTGAATATTACCTCAGCCGCGGAATGAACATTGATGATTTTGCACCCAACCTTTCCTTTTTCTTCAGCAACGGAATGGATCCTGAATATAGTGTGATAGGCCGGGTGGCGCGCCGTATCTGGGCAAAAGCGATGAAGCATAAATACAAAGGCAACGACCGCTCGCAGAAATTAAAATACCATATTCAAACAAGCGGAAGAAGTTTGCATGCACAGGAGATCGATTTCAATGATATCCGCACAACACTACAGGCATTGTATGCGATCTATGATAACTGCAACAGCCTTCACACCAATGCATATGATGAAGCCATCACCACACCAACGGAAGAAAGTGTGCGAAGGGCGATGGCGATACAACTGATCATCAACCGCGAACTCGGTACAGCCGTTACAGAAAATTTTATGCAGGGAAGTTATGCATTGGAAGAACTGACCGAACTGGTGGAAGAAGCCGTGCTGGCTGAGTTTGACCGCATCACAGAACGCGGCGGTGTATTGGGTGCGATGGAAAGAATGTATCAAAGGAACAAGATACAGGAAGAGAGTTTATATTATGAAACACTTAAACACACAGGCGAATTGCCATTGATAGGCGTAAATACTTTCCTCAATAAAAAAGGCAGCCCCACTATTTTACCCGGCGAAGTGATCAGAAGCACCACCGAAGAAAAAGAACAACAGATCCAGAACCTACTGTCTTTTCAAAAAAGGAATACCGGAAAAAGTAAAGAAGCTTTGCAGCGTTTAAAAGAAGTGGCTATTAATAATGATAACCTGTTTGCAGAATTGATGGAAGCAGTTAAATATTGCTCCCTGGGCCAGATCACACATGCATTGTATGAGGTAGGCGGACAATACCGCAGAAATATGTAAGCCGTTATTTTACTTATCTTGCCTTCTTTCTAAACAGCGAACGAATATGCGCAAAAAATATCTTTTAGTAATTCTGCATTTTTTTATAGGAACCGTATTATTGACTGCACAGGGTGTTCCGGCAAGAAGGATCGATACAACCATAAAGATCGGCAAAGCCGGTTACAGGTTGGTTTGTAGCAATAAGAACCCGGAAAAAAACCAGGTCAATATTACACCGGTTGGTTTTGATAAAGAAGTAAGAGATTTTGGTTTTGAAGTAAAAGGGCGCATCACCAAAGCTGAAGTGGATGATATTAACCAGGATGGATTCCCTGATCTTGTTTTTTATCTATACACCAATGATTCCATACCCAAAGGAAATGTGATCGGTATCAGCTCCGACAAAAATGAATCCTGCTCACCCATTATCTTCCCGGATATTTATGATGATCCCAAGCTCCGCGTTGGTTATAAAGGCAAAGATGAATTTTTTTTAATGGAAGGATATCTTGTGCGCCGCTTCCCGGTGTATAATACCGACAGTACAAAAACGCCTGCAACTACCGGAACTTTAATGAGGCAGGTAACCTATCGCGTAGTACCGGGCGACAGGGGCACATCTAAGTTCATGGCGATGAAAAGCTACGAGTTTACTAAACAGTAGTATTTCTTTCAATCAGTTTTTTTATTGTGCTATCGATTTATCGAAAAGCGTAACTAACCCTTTGCGTTCTTCGCGTAAAACTTTGCGCCCTTTGCGTTACTTATTCAACACTGCTTTTTGTAGCGACGGCGTTTGTGCAACGTATTTTAATAACGCGCCGCGCCCTCTTTACATTAATTTAATGTTCCTCCCCGTTTTTCGGCAGGATGGTTTGTATCTTTAGCTTCCTTCTAAATAATGATATATGAGAAAGCTTATTGCCTTTGCATCTGGCCTGGTTATGTTTTTCAATGCATCCGCCCAAACCCTTTCACAGGTTGAATCCAACAAGCTCACACTTCCAAACGGATGGAGCCTTACACCCGTTGGCCGCAGCTTTCAGCTTGGAGACCTTCCTTTAAATATTGCAGTGAGCAGATCAAAAAAATTAATGGCCGTTACCAATAACGGACAAAGCGTGCAAAGCATTGAACTCATCGATCCATCAGCAGAAAAGATCCTGGATAGTGTAGTGATACCGAAAAGCTGGTACGGGCTCGTATTCAGTGCAGACGAAAAAAAATTATATGCTTCGGGCGGAAACGATAACTGGATAACGGAGTATGCAGTTGAAAATAAAAAACTGATACTTAAAGACAGTATCAAACTCGGAAAAAAATGGCCCAATAAAATTTCTCCAACCGGTATTGCATTGAATGATGCGAAACAATTATTATATGTTGTTACAAAAGATAATAACTCGCTTTATATCATTGATCTCAAAACAAAAAAGATAGAAGAGCAGTTTGCATTGGGCGGCGAAGCGTATGGATGTGTGTTATCGCCCGATCAAAAAGAATTGTATATCAGTTGCTGGGGTTGTGATAAAGTATATGTGTTTGATACAGATAAAAAAACGGTAGCTGCCGAAATACCTGTTGGCGATAATCCAAATGAATTGTGCCTTTCTAAAAACGGCAAATGGTTATATGTTGCCAACTCAAATGATAATTCAGTAAGTGTAATCAATGTTACACAGCGAAAAGTTGCTGAAACACTGAATGCCGCATTGTACCCCGATGCGCCCAACGGCTCTACCACCAACGGTTTGGCATTGAGCAGTAATGAAAAAACATTGTATATCGCCAATGCAGATAATAACTGCGTGGCTGTTTTTGATGTATCGAATCCGGGTATGAGCAAGAGCCGTGGTTTTATCCCGGTTGGCTGGTACCCCACAAATATCAAAGTGATCGATAAAAAAATATTTGTATCCAATGGAAAAGGTTTTTCATCGATGGCTAATCCGTATGGCCCCAACCCGCTTGGCAAAACAGCGGTAAACTATCAGCAGGGCGATCCAAATAAACCCAAAGAAGTTCAATACATAGCCGGGTTATTCAAAGGAACCATGAGTATCATTGATGAGCCAACCGATAAACAACTCGAAATATATTCGCAGGTGGTTTATCGTAACACACCTTATAATAAAGTAAAAGAATCTATTGCACAGGGAGAAGCCGGTAACCCTATCCCAAGAAAAGTTGGCGAGCAGGGGCCGATCAAATACGTGTTTTATATTATCAAAGAAAACAGGACATACGACCAGGTTTTAGGCGATGTAAAAGAAGGCAATGGCGATCCGCGCCTGGTTTTGTTTGGAGAAAATGTAACACCCAATCAACACGCACTCACCAAAGAATTTGTGTTGCTCGATAATTTTTATGTTGACGGAGAAGTAAGCGCCGACGGGCATAACTGGAGCACCGGTGCATACGCAACAGATTTTTTAGAGAAGAACTGGGTAACCAGTTACGGCGGCCGCGGCGGCGCATACGATGCAGAAGGTAACCGTGAAGTTGCCAATAACAAAGGAGGTTTTATCTGGGATCATTGCAAACGCAGTGGCGTGAGTTACCGTACTTATGGCGAGTTTGCTGATAATTATAAACCCAATATTCCTGTTTTAAAAAATCATTTGTGCCCATACTTTACCGGTTGGGATCTGAAAGTAAGAGACACAACACGTTTTTATCAATGGAAAAAAGAATTTGATTCACTGCTTGCTGCCAATGCAGTTCCGCGTTTTAACAGCGTTCGTTTTGGAACAGACCATACGGAAGGTTTACGCATAGGAAGGCCAACACCGCAAGCGCATGTTGCCGATAATGATCTTGCTGTTGGCTTATTTGTTGAATACCTCAGCAAGAGCCCTATCTGGAATGAAACAGCCATTTTTATTTTAGAAGATGATGCGCAGAACGGCGCCGATCATGTGGATGCACATCGCAGTCCCGCATATATTGCCGGCGGTTTTGTAAAACGTGGGTATGTTGATCATACGATGTATTCAACATCATCCATGCTTCGCACGATCGAATTGATATTGGGTATTCCGCCAATGAGCCAATACGATGCAGCAGCACAACCGATGTGGCGCAGCTTCAGCAATACAGTTAACCTGAAACCATTCACAGCATTATCTGCACAAATAAATCTCATGGACAAAAATACAGCGATGAATGAATGGCAGCAGCGTTCAGAAAAATTCAATCTCGCCAAAGAAGATGCAGTACCCGATCTTGAATTCAATACCGTATTATGGTATGGGCTGAAAGGAAATGATGTTCCGTTTCCTGCACCCAAACGCGCGGCATTTTTTAAGCAGACAAAAAAAGCAGATAAAGATGGCGACTGATCACCGCCCGGAAGCGATGGCAATTTTAGTAACTAATTTTTCATTGCCGGTATCGTCTCTTACAATAACGAGATAAATTCCACTGGCAACTTTTCCGCCATTGTAATTGTGCCCGTCCCAAATGGCCTGTCCGCCTAAAGCGCGTGTTTGATAAACAAGCCGGCCGTTCAATTCAGTGATCTTAACAAGCGCATTCTCCGTTAAACCGCGGATCGCAATGGTTCCATTATAACCCGGTGGAACGGGATTTGGAAAAACAAGTACATTATTATTTGTTGTACCGCCTTCCGTTGCGGTGCTTCTGAAACTGCAGATGCCATACAATGTTGAAATAAAAACTTCGCCTGTTGCAGGATCAACGGCAATACGTTTAACATCGTTACTGAATAACGGGCTGTTGTCTATCGTGAAGCGATAGATAATTTTATCGCCATCGGGTGAGATCAGCCACACACCGTTCTTTGTTCCGATCCATTTTCGGTTAGCGCCATCAACGGCCATGCATTGCACAATTTCATTGCTGAATAATAATCCTGCAAAACGGTCGAGTTGAACAACAGGTAAAACGGCATCGCAACCCTGCGTACCAAAAACATCATTGATGCACTGAATGATGCCTATGCCTTTATCAGTGCCCACCCAGATAAAACCATTTTTTTCTTTCAGAATACACAAAACAGTATTGCTTGGCAGGTTGCCATTGCCTGAGCCCTGTTTATAAAATTTCCATTTATCATCGGCAGTGTTGTCGATGCTTTGCCCGTAATTATAACAGAACAAACCATTGTCTTTCGGGCTAACGATCCATAACTGGTTATTATCATCTACTACGATCTGGCTAACTGCATTTTCAAGATGTGTGAAAGGGATAGTGAAAGCTTTCCATGTGCTGTCGGCTTTTCTCACCTGCAGATCCTGTGGCGCGCCATAATTACTTACCCATAGGTTTTTATTCTGATCAAATGCAAGCCCGCTCACACGGTAACTGGTTGGGTCGCCGATAGCAGCCTGCAGTGTACTGTTATTTTTTTTGTAGACCCGAACCTGCGAATCATTTGTAAAATGTACGAGCCCGCCGCCATAACTGCCGGCCCACACACTTGCATCAGTTGGATCAATGGCGAGTGTGATAAAATCCAAAACAGAATCCAGTACAGGTAAATTAAAATTACTTTTTGAACTCCATTGATCCTGCTGAAAAAAGTAAACACCATTGCGGTTGTATTGGTAGTTCCATGCATCGTTCACGCTTCCTGCAGCCGCATATAAAATATTGTTTTGAATGATCATTTCACCGTCTTCCGTTCCCGGCGGGCCGTTTGGTATAAAACGCTGCACATCTGTTCCGAATTTTGATAAACCGCCAAACTGGTCGGCCACCCAAACGGAATTATTATCAGTGATAGCCGACTTTGGCAACGAGATCACATTACTTTGCGCAATTGTTTTTTCTATGGCGCCGGTTGTATTAAGTACAATTACCCTCGAATTGCCAGCTGCTGTTCTCTGGCATACAGCCAGTTTATTTTCAGATGTATTTGAATTAACGATCGGCCAGTTGCCATCAGCATATAATAAACTCCAGGTATTACCCGAAAGAATAAACAGAGAATCATTTTTTTCTGCAATGATCCTGTTATTGGCGAACAAAACATTTTTTACTACGCCATTGCTTAAACCATTGCTGCCGCTGAGTGTTTGCCAGTTTGCATAATTGGAAATATTTGGCGCAGTTACTGAAATGGTTTTTACGCCTTCATCGGTAGCTGCATAAAAAGAAGAGCCGTCGCTGGTTACGCTGTTTATTTTTACCTGCGCTCCGTTACTGCCAATGACCCACGTGTCTTTGATCTCATATTTGGAAAGATTAACCACAATAATACCGAGGCCGCTGCTTAAGTAAGCAAAACCATCTTTGCAATAAACAGCATAAATGGTTTTGTTGCCAACGATATTGCTTCGTTTAATATCGCTAACGTTATTGATCGAATTATTTTTCAGTACATCCACATTACTGTTGGAATAGGCCACTACCAATTGTTGCGTAGCTGCATCCCAGCCGATACACTGAACACCAATATCATTCAGACCCGTTACTTTGCTGTAACGTTCCACATCATTGTCGGCATCAACGGAAAAAAGATTGGTAGAAGTGGCGCAATACAATTTATCTCCTTTCACAACCTGTATTGCCTGCTGGTAATTCAAATGATCCCGCCATTGGCCAATAGGCGGAATAGGGTTTTGTGCAGCGGCCTTGTTAGGCAAAAAAAGAAAGGGAATAATAAATGAACCGAACCGGAAAAATAATTGCCTGGCTGTTATTCTGTAAAAAAGATCGGAAAGCGCGTAAAACATGCCAGGGTATTTATAAGATACACGATCGCTTTACCGGTTAAATATTTACGATACCGTTCTTGATGGCAAAAATGGCGAGGCCTACACGTGTTTTCACATCCAGTTTCTTGAAGAGGTTGTCACGGTAAGTATCAATGGTTCGCGGGCTCAGGCACATTTCATCAGCGATCTCTTTATATGTTTTTTCAGTACAGATCCATTTTAAAAAACTGGTCTCATTTTCACTCAGGCTGTTGAGGGCAAATGCATCGCCGTCAAAACTGTCTTCATGATTAATGTAATGCATCAGCTTGTTGCTCACCAGCTCATTGATAAAATAACCACTGTCGCGGATACTGTCAAGCGCATCTTTAAAAACTTTTGGCTTACTGTCTTTAAGGATATACCCGCGGGCGCCGTTCTTGAGCATACGGATAATGGCCGTATCATTTTCAAGCATACTTAATACAAGCACTTTTGTTTGAGACAGGTTATTTTTTATCCATACAGCAGTATCATAGCCATCCATCACCGGCATGGTGATATCGAGTAAAACAATATCCGGTGGTGTTTTCGTTTTTACTTTTTCTATGAATTGTTTTCCGTTGTTCGCTTCGATCACTACTTTATAACCCTCAAATGAATTAATGATAGCAGTCAATCCTGTTCTTAATAATTCATGGTCATCAACTAATGCAATGAAAGTCATGCTACTGGTGATTTATGATTGATATGCAAAGTTATGGTAGTTCCGCTACCCGGCGCACTTTTAACATCTACAGTGGCATTGATCATTTTGGCACGGTTGATAATATTCTGGAACCCAATGCCAGGCCGCTCTTCCTGCAATAGTATGGTATCGAAACCAATGCCATTATCACTGATACGAATACTGCTTTTATCGGATTCACTGTTGATCTCCACATCGATCGTGTTGGCAGAAGCATGTTTGATAATGTTATTAATGATCTCCTGGGTCATCCAGTAAAGAATGATATCAGTATTGGCATCAAGAATGTGGAAATTATCCGAAGTATGAAAAGATGTTTCAAATTGCCCCGTCTTCTCAAGCGAAGCCAGTAATTGCCTGATCGATTCAATGATACCGATATTATGGATGCGGTTATTCTGAAGGTTATGGCTAAGGTCGCGCAGGTCTTTGATGGCCTTACCCAGAAGATCGTCTGTCTGGTTGATTTTTTCCTCTGTCACAATAGCGCCGAATGTATTCAGGTTGAGGCGTGCGAGACTAAGTACCTGTCCGATATTGTCATGAATTTCCTGGCTCATATAAGCAAAAGCCTGTTCCTGGATCTCGAGCTGTGTTTTAAGCAGTGTTTGCTCAAAACGGTTTTTCATTTCTTCTTTCTCCTCTTTATTTTTTCTTTGGCGCCGGAGAAATACAAAAACGAGTAATAATAAGAAGCTGCCGATCAGTATAAAAAAAACCGACGCAACTACTATTGAAATGAGTATGTCTTCCTGTTGTTTGGGCATAAGAAAAAGGCAATACAGAATGATCCGTATAAAATTACATTTAAACTATGGTTGATGATGCCATAGATTTTTTTGCCTTCTTCCCTAAGGTCATTGCTTCTCAAAAACTCAAATAGAGCATTGATAATAACAGACCCGAGATAAAAGATCAACAGCCCGCTGCATATCCAGAAGAAAGGTTGTTTTGATAACTGCTGGTCAATTTTATCGGGTAAAACCGATTCATAAAAATAGCAGCAACAACAGATAACGATAAAAAAAGACCCCAGTAAGAAGGTATAGGTATTGAAGGTCTTGGTTAGTCCCTGGATAAAAAGCATATTAAGGATAACCGATAATATAAAGAATGGAATGAAAATGCGGATCATCCATTTAAGTGATTCTTTCTTGAAATGGGAATAAAACAGTAAGGAGTAAAAAACAAACTCGATCGTAGTAAAAATATTATACAAAGGATAATTACCTACACCCTTGTATTGATACCACCACCAGCCAACAAATTCTACAACAACTGTTAAAAACAAAAAAGGAATAAAATACAATAATACTTTATTCCTTTTTTGAATGTAGAAGAAAAACGCTGCAAGAAAACTTAATACCTGAAAATAATAATCAATTGAAAACAGCATGTTGTTTCTTGAACTATGGTTGAATTTGGCCGTGATTCAAATACTCATCCATCGACTCATCATCACTAATTCCATCGGTTCTGCGGGTTGAAGATGGCGCCGGAATTCTATTGCCGGTGAAGAACACAGTCAGCCTGCCGTAATCTTTTGAATTTACCGGTAATGCGCCTTTACCATACACGCCAAAATTCACATAAATGATATCTGATTGGTATTTATTCTGCAAACCGGTTAAAAAAGCGATCAGGTCTTTTGTAGAAAAAGCAACAGACTGTGCCTGGTTATCATCCGAGCCATATTTTTTTGAGTAATTGGCAGCTAGTGCCGAAGCATAACTGGCTTTGATAGATCCCGCATATCCACCACTGCCACTAACGGCCACCATATGATTGTTTTCAGCCGAAGCTGTAGCATTTGCATCGGTGGTGGCTGCACTTTGTTCTTTTTTGCAGCTTGTAAACATCACAGCAGATGCTGTTACGAGCAGTAGTGTAGAAAAAAAGTAATTCTTTTTCATAAGTCTGATATTTAAGCGTGGTCGCATTCTTGTTTACACAAGCCAGTATAAGGAAAATTAATAGAACGCAAGTTAAGATTTCCATGCGTCTGGAATTCAAGTAATTTACCAAATAGCAACTGTAAGTACGGTATTAGTTTGATTACCAAATAGTTAAATAGTTTTAATTGTTAAAAAAACGGTGTTTAAAACGGCAAAAATACCGTGAAAACACCGTTTTTTAATCGACGTTTTTATGGTTTGATGTCTGCCCTATGCAAGGTTTTCTTTTTCTAAAACCAAAGAATAGTGCAGCTGCACTATCATTTAAGCGGAAATCTGCCTGTTTGCATTCGGGTTTCTGCGGAAGATCTGAGGATTCCGCTAAACTGTACCTTATTTTAGTGATGCGTATGTATATATTTCCGGATAGAAAAACGGTTCACCAGCCAGATAACTATTAATACACCAGCCGCAGTAAGGATGGTGTTATAGGAAAGGAGCATATTGACAGAAATATTTTGTGCTGCTAATTTTTGATGTATGATCAATTGCAAAGCTCCGATGGCCAGCAAAGCGATCAGCATGATCAGGATATTTACAGGAAAGAACTGGCGCATCAAAAATTTTCTGAGTTGATTGGGCGATGCGCCCAGTGTAACAAGCAAAATAATTTCTTCTTTGCACGATGCGATCGTAAGCTGAATAAAAAGCGTAAAGATCAACAAAGCAAAGATCAGCATGATAATGCCCGTTACCCATGATATCTTAACTACAATATCTACCACCTGCCTGTAGCGGCTGAACCGTGTTTTATCGGCATCGGTTGAAAGATTATTCTGTTTCAGGTATTGCACCAATGCAGGGTTGCCGGGATCTTTTGTGCGGATGATCACACGCGATGGTTTGGCATCCTGGTTCTTGCTGAAATGTGTGTTTCCCCAATCCATAAATTCCTGTGGTACGAGGAGTGATGAGATCCTGTCGCTAAAACCTACTACACGCCCGTTAAAAGTTGTGATGCCGTTTGTGCCGTACACATTCACTTTAAAAACGATCATCTTTACTACCTGCTGTGTCAGCTGCGGAAGGTTTTGCGAAAAAGAAAACTGGAAATTATAAAAATCAAGAAACATATTCGGTGCAATGATGGGAACGAAACCTGATGCCTCATCCCATTTCCAGTCTTTACTGGTTACATCAATAAAATCACCCGGTACACTTTCAAATGCGATATCTGTGAAGAAAGGAAAACGGTCGCTTGCACTTTGAATGGATGCTTTAAAGCGGCTGGGTGTGAGCAACCCGACAGTTTCAACAAAAGGTTGTTTTTTCAGATCATTGATCTCCGCATCAGTTAATGCGGTTGCGCCGATATTCTGATCATTCAGTATTTTATTGAGTACTAAAAAATTTGCTATACTATCCTGGTTGCTTTTGCTATGCAACAGTTCGTTGTAATTGGTTTGTATCTGTACGGCTGCAAGGATCAGTATCATCGCAACGGATAATCCAACAAAAGCCATAAAAAATCTTTTACGGCCGGCACCGGTGCGTATGAGTTTCTTTAATAAAAGATTCAATCCTTTCATTCTCTTTTATAATATTAATTGCCGCGTATAAGAAAAGTTATCATCGTTATCAAGATCGGTTACCATAAAACCGGCCTTTCTTTTTTTGCATTCCTCTTCAATTAATGCGGCTGCTTTTTTTGTATTGACAATATCCAGGTGGCTAAAAGGCTCATCCATGATCAGCCATTCAAATGGCTGCATCAATGCACGTATAATGGCAACGCGTTGCTGTTCGCCGTAACTGCACAATACGGTTTTTTGTTCAAGTATATGTGTTACGCCTAATAATGCCGCCATTTCATCGATCATATCCGTTTCATACAATGGCGATTGTAAAACCCTTTTGAGCTCTATGTTTTCGCGTACCGTTAAATTCGGAAACAACCGGAGATCCTGGAAAACGATGCTTATTTTCTGCTGGCGTAATTCCGCGAGTTCATCTTCCGTTAGATCGGTTGCTGCTTTATTATTGAAACGGATCACACCTTCATAATCGTAACGCAGTTTATACAGAATATGCACCAATGTTGTTTTGCCTGTGCCGCTCGGCGCTTTGATCTTTATAAATTCTCCCTGCTGTAATGTTAATGGCGAATGCCATACATCAGACCGCTTTTGCAACAAGCGTTCTTTTAACGGTGTGGGAATGATATGATCGAACTCGATGGTCATAAACAAATGGCTGTTACCGAAAATACAATGAAACAAAACAATAAGGTCCTGCAACAGCAGGACCTTATTGTTAAAATAAATTTATTCAGTTTTATTAATTGGTACGGATGATAGCCGGAACGCTACCCGGATATAATTTTTCTTCCACATCTCTTTGCCTTTTTGCCTGCAGGTTCATATCAACAGCAATATCTGTTAGTAATGAAGTCAGTGTTACCAGGCTGTTTTGTTTTTCGTTCTGCATCCTTATTTCAAAAGAGGCTTTGATAGTTTTGCCATCAAAATTATCTGATGTAGCGATAATATCTCTGAACGCCTGTTTCGCAGAGCTGAGTGAATGATGGTAATTACCCGATGCAGAATCTTTTGCAAAGCTGTTCAGTGTATTGGCTATATCAAAATAGAACACGGTTGATTTTCCTTTGAATTTATCCAATACATCTTTATTGATAACAGCTTTGGTTGTCTTTGCCATATAGGCAGCATACGTAAGCGAATCGCTGGCGACGATCAGGTTTTTATCATCGGCAATTAATATTATAAAAGAGAATGAAAGGATTGAATCTTTTATTAAAGAAACTCATACGCACCGGTGCCG
>JABDAP010000003.1:51053-51914 GCA_013289065.1 Bacteroidota bacterium
CGTATTGCCTTTTTTTACAAGAAAACCCTGCGCCACGCCCTTGTCCATTATTTTCATGAAACTGGCTTTGTCGCCAACAGGCGCATTGAAGATCATTTTAGCCAACGGCGCTGATTTGTGGATCATCGGAAATTTTTGTTCTCCCATGGTATGATCGGAGGGAACGTTGATATCTGATACCACTACTGCAATATCCCCTTTCAAAGATTTGTAGAGATCCTGGCTGGTGAAGCCAACTTTCTCCATAAAATTATTTACCAATCCTTCTACTTCCAGTTGTTTTAAAATCCCACTGAATATTTGGGGGTTAAATGCTGCGAGCATAACACCATTGATATCCTGCGACGGATAATTCTCGATCAAAGAAAGATCTACGGTTGGCCCTGCGTATTGTTTCAGTACACTGCTTAATAAATTATTGGTATAAGTAGTAGATTTTGCTAGGATCCTTCCATCTTCAAAACTTAACGTAGCGGTCATGTAATTATCTTTCACAAGTTCTTCCAGTTTAGGGATCTGTAATGGCATCATACTTAAATTGCCAAGCGAACTGTTGCTGTTCGAAAAAGCATAGCCATCTGCTTTTTCTTTGAACATATCCGTGAATACACTTACATCAGCCATCGACTCACTTACTTTTTGTGTGAAGTAATGATCAACAACTGTTTTTATTTCTGTTTCTGAAACTGAATCAACCGGCTTTTTGAATTCCATCGCTACCGTATCATAGCCGCCTTTCTGCAAATGTGTAAACATGGTTACAATTACCTGCTGTTCGTTCCACGATAACATTACATTATTATGAAGCAAAACATAACTGTAATCCTTTTCTTTTTTAACCTCTTTGTTTTTAAAGTGATC
>JABDAP010000003.1:51924-53435 GCA_013289065.1 Bacteroidota bacterium
ATTTTATGAAAAACCTATTGCGTTCATCCATACTCGTATTATCTGTTGCTGTAACACTGGCATCATGTAAAAGCAGTGCGCCAAAAGGAAGGCTGAATGAATTTGACTGGCTCTTGTCGGCATTTGTTTTTTGTTGCCCGAACAGAAAGAACTTGTTGCCCCAGTTGATTCCGGCGCTGTCTTTTATGCCGTTAAATTCGGCTTTGTGTTTTGCATCATCTGCATCAGTTTTAAAAACACGGCTGATCAATGTATCTACGCTGATGCCGCCTTTCTGCAATTTATCCTGCAGTTGCTCAGGGTCGAGTACCATTACAAAGCCTGTTTCTTTGGGAATATATTTGGCTTCTTTTGGCGCACTGCTTTTACATGATGCCAGTGTTACAGCAACAGATAATACGAGTATGGATGAACGCAATAGGTTTTTCATAAAATAGTGTCTGGTTTTATAATGCGCTAAGGTATTATTATGTTGTTGATTTTCCTGTTAATGTTATTTGTTTATCGACTGGTAAATGGCTTCCTGTATGTTTGGGCGTACATTTAACTGGCTCAGTTTATTATTGTTACGTGTGGGCGTTACGCGGTTGGAAAGAAAAATATACACGAGATGATATTTGGGGTCAACCCAAACACAGGTTCCTGTAAAACCGGTATGGCCAAAAGTTTCGGGCGATACGCTTTTTGACGGGTAGGGTTCTTTACGCGTATCATTGTCTTTTTCCGGCTTGTCGAAACCCAGCCCCCTGCGGCTAACATTGCTGTTGTAGGCAGTGAATTTATCGATGGTGGATTTTTTCAGTAAGCGAATGCCATTCAATTCTCCGCCATTTAACAGCATCTGGTATAACTGTGCGAGGTCGTATGCATCGCTGAAAAGGCCTGCATGGCCGGCAACGCCGCCAAACATAGCAGAGCCTTCATCATGCACATCGCCGCGGATGAGCTGCTGGCGGAAATGTTTTTCTTCTTCCGTGGGAACGATCTTATCTATCGGCATCACTTCTCTTGGATGGAAAGTGGTGGTGGTCATGCGCAACGGGATATAAAAATTATCACGTGCATATTCATTCAAAGGTTTGCCGCTCACTGTTTCAACGATCTTGCCGAGGAAGATAAAATCGTTATCGCTATACACATAATGCTCGGGCGCAGTTAATTTGCTTGTGAGGATGCGTTTATATAATGTGTCTTCATAATCATTACGCAAATACAATCCTTCCGCTACACGAACCTGGTGCCCGGCATCTTTCTCAGTTGAAAAATACTGTGGCAAAGGTTTGCCGGTAACGGTATCGATCACTTCCCTGTAAAATGGAATGAATGGATTTAGCCCGGCCTGGTGTAATAAAATATCCGTCAGCTTCAACGGCGCTTTGTTGGAACCCTTTACCCACGGTAAATAATCTCCTAATGTTTTATCGAGATCGATCTTTCCTTCTTCATACAATTTCATAATGGAAACCGTTGTTGCCGATACTTTGGTTACCGATGCAAGATCAAAGACCATG
>JABDAP010000004.1 GCA_013289065.1 Bacteroidota bacterium
AAAATTTCAAAGAATGCAGAAACGATTGCGATCAATAGTACAACAGCTACGCCTAATGCACCTTTGGATATTAAAATAGACCGGTTTTCACTGAGCAATATAACCGGGCTTTTTAACAGGGATTCGCTCGAGATCGCAGGTATATTAAATGCACAGGTAAAAGTTGACGGGCTGGGTAAAGCGGAACCTGTATTTGACGGAAAAATAAAAATAGACAGCCTTGCTTATCAATCCGAGCCTGTTGGAAATGTTGAATTGAATGCGCAGAGTACGGCAGCCGAATCGGTCACATTTGACGGCAGCCTTACCGGCAGGGGAAGCAATGTAACGGTGAAAGGAAATTATAATCAATCGAAAATAGATGCGCAGGTAAACCTTTCACCCATTCAGTTTGCGGCGATAGAACCTTTCACCGGCCACACACTCGCGCGTTCATCAGGAAAACTTACAGGTAATATTTCCATTACCGGCGATGTTAAGAACCCGCAATGGAATGGAAGCATTTTGTTTGATTCTGCACATACGCAACTGGCAAAATACGGAACTGCGTTGAACCTGAGCGGGCAGAAGATCGACATACAATACCCTGTTATCACATTTAATCAATTCACGATCAGGGATTCGCTCAATCATCCTTTTATCATTGACGGAACATTGAAACAGGAGAACGGTTCATTCAATACAAACCTGACCGTTAAAACAAAAAATTTTACCGCACTTGATAATACCTCAATTACCAATGCGGAAATATATGGCAAAGCGATCGTTGATGTTGATGTAACCGTAACCGGGCCGGCAACAGCACCGGATATTACCGGAAGCATTGGATTAAAAGATAAATCGCAGGTAACCTATGTGCGGCAACAGGATGTGGCAAGTGCAAAAGACAGGGAAGGTGTGATGGAATTTGTAAACATCGATACCATGATGACAAAAGCCGAATGGAAAAAAGACACCATTCTTACAAGCACCAAAGCAAGTGCCTCCATGTTGAACTATAACCTGAACATTGATATTAATAAGAATGCAGAATTCATTGTGATCATTGATCCTTTAACACGCGATGAACTGCATGTAAAAGGCGCGGCCCAATTAACCGCCGCGGTAAATCCCAATGGCGATGTATCCATCACCGGCGCTTATAACCTGAGCTCAGGAAGCTATCAGCTGAATAATAAATTTTTGAAAAGAAAGTTCCTGTTGCAGGAAGGAAGCACCATTGTATTAAGCGGCGACCCTGCGAATGCGGAAGCAAATATTACAGCAGTGTATGATATCGATGCATCGCCGTATGACCTTGTTGCCAATGAAGTAAGCGGCGATATAAATGGTGATGACAAACTGTATAAACAGAAACTTCCTTTCCAGGTAATACTAAAGATCACCGGGAAAATAACAGAACCCAAGCTGTCGTTCGATGTGCAGATACAGGAAAACACCAATGGTATCAATTATGATATGCAGACCACCATTGAAAATAAACTTCAGCAGATACGCGCCGATCAGTCAACAATGGATAAACAGGTATTTGCACTTCTGGTGATGGGCCGTTTTATTGGCGAACAGAGCCAGGATTTTTTTGCAGGAAGTAATGGCGGGGGCGTAAATGCAAATGATATTGTGAAAGGAAGTGTGAGCCGTTTTTTAAGTGATGCCATTTCAAACGCAGCTGCCGGCCTGATCAAAGGAGTAGATGTGGATGTGAACCTGAAAACAGAAACAGATTATGCAACGGCCCAGGAAAGAACTGATCTGGATGTGGCCCTGTCGAAACGCTTTCTAAACGACAGGCTAAATATAACCGTAGGCAAAAGTTTTACGGTGGATGGGGAAGACCCGCTTGCAAAAGGGCAGGATAACGGAAACGTGCAGTTCCTTCCTGATATCACCACAACGTACAAGCTTTCCAAAGATGGCCGTTATATGATAAAAGCTTATCAGAAAAATGAATACGAAGCCATACTCGACGGATATTTTATTGAAACAGGTGTTGCGTTCACACTTACCATGGACTATAACAAATTCAAAGAAATATTTGAGAAAAAGAAAAAAGTGAAAAAGAATAAAACGGACATCAAGAAAAATCCGGACGATACAAATCCAACAAATCCAACAAATACAAAGGCCGGTAGCTAATTATGGGAAAGAATGTAAGTAAACATATCGCTGTTATTTTTTTACTGTTTATGGTTGCCTCATGCAATGTTAGCAGGAAGATCCCGCCGGGTACACAATTGTATAAAGGGGCGGATTACAAAATTGATAAAGAGACTGGAGATAAAACTTCTGCAAAAAAAATCAGGAAGGAATTGAAAGCAGTTACCTCTCCCGTACCCAACAAAACAATTTTCGGATTTCCTTACCGCGTTTGGTTCTGGTACATGGTTGGCGAGCCTAAAAAACAAAAAGGATTTAAATACTGGCTGCGCAATAAAATAGGCGAGGCGCCCGTATTAAATACAGTAGTTAATATCAGGGCCAATTCAGAAAATTTTCAGGCATATCTGGAGAACCAAGGTTTTTTCAGAACAGATGTTGGCGGCGATACAACGGTAAAGGGTTACAAAGTAACCGCACATTACAGAATTGAGCTTGGAGCGCCTTATAAGATCAATACATTCAAATGGATCATTGACAGTACTTCTGCCATTGGAAAAGATATTGGCAAAATGCCGCCCAAACTGAATTATATCAAAACAAAAGAGCAATACGACCTGGATAATATCAAAGCTGAAAGAACAAGAACCGATCTTTTCTTAAAATCGAGAGGGTATTATTATTTCAGTCCTGATGATATCAAGGCATGGGTTGATACCGGTAAAGGCGATCACCAGGCAAATATTTTTTTTAAATTGAAAGATGAGATCCCTCTTTCAGCAGTGATACCGCAAACGATCCGCAGTATCACTTTGTTTCCCAATTATACATTGATCACGCCGCCACCTGATACATCGAAAGCAGGAATGGAACTTGTTGATAGTATTTATATCCGTGATACGGTTCATAATTTTACACCTAAAGCATTGATCAGTTCTGTAACCTACAGGCCGGGAAGCTTGTACAGCCTCAGTAAACAAAACAGGACATTGAACCGTTTCATCAACATGGGCGTTTTCAAATTCGTGAAGAACCGTTATCAGGGCGATAGGGATACGCTTGACCCGCATTACCTGGACGTATATTATTATCTCACACCGCTTCCCAAAAAAGCCATACAGGCAGAGATCGGAACGTTTACAAAATCGAATTCATTCACAGGTGCGCAGGCAAGTGTTACCTGGCGCAACAGGAATCTTTTTAAAGGAGCGGAGCAGTTGCTGATAAAAACCTACGGCGCATTTGAATCATCTTCCAACGATTCTTTGAAAGCGAATGATAATTTTCGTTTAGGTGCGGAAGTTTCGCTGGTGTTTCCGCGTTTTGTAACACCGTTCAGGTTGAAAGAGAGTAATTATTTTCCGCCAAAAACACAATTTACTTTGGGTTATGAGTGGTTCAGGCGACAGGCATTGTATACAAAAAGCTATTTTCAGTTACAATATGGGTTTACCTGGAAGAAAAAAGTAAATATAGAACATACGTTTACGCCGGTAAGTATTACATACAATACAACCGGTGCATATAGCCCGCAATACCAGGCATTGGTCAATACAGTTCCCGCGCTTGCGTTGAGCAATCTTCCTGAAGTGATCACGGGCTCGTTTTATAATTTTACTTATCACACAGTAAATCCGAAAGCAAGTAATATTTTTTATTTCAACGGGAACTTCGATGCAGCCGGGAATGTGATAGGCCTGTTCAAAAAGGCATCTGCTCCGTACACTGAAAAGGTATTTGGTGTTAACTACGCGCAATATGTAAAAGCAGACATCGATTTCCGCTATAACAAAAAATTAGACGAGAATACTTATTGGGCAAGCAGGGTAATAATGGGTGCCGGGTTTCCTTATGGAAATTCATCTTACCTGCCGTTCAGTAAACAGTTTATCATCGGCGGATCCAGCAGTATCAGGGGTTTTGAGCCACGGCAGCTTGGGCCGGGAAGAGTTCGTGCAGATGCTTTACAGCAATTGTACCTTCCACAGGTTGGCGGCGATTATAAACTGGAGATGAATACAGAACTTCGTTTCCCATTAATATCAAAATTGCGCGGCGCGGTGTTTGTTGATGCAGGCAATATCTGGACAAAAGATACCGTACTCTATGGAAAAGCGGCGCAATTCAACAGCCACTTTTATAATGATATTGCCGTAAGCGCCGGTTTTGGTGTAAGGCTCGACATCAGTATATTAATTATCCGTTTTGATATTGCCACCCCATTACGTGAACCTTATTTGCCAAGAGGGCAGGAGTGGGTAATACGATACATGCAACCATTGAGCAGCGATTGGAGAAGAAGTAATCTTGTGTATAATATTGGTATTGGTTATCCGTTTTAGGGAGATAGGGTAGATAAAGTAAATAGAGTAGATAATGTAAATAATAAATAGAGTTTAAGCTGTAACGCAATGTTCGCAAAAGGCTAAGCTTTCTTTGCTAACATTACGTATTCTTTGCGGCCTTTGCGTTGCAGCTTTACCTTCAAGAAATATACATCGTCTATTTTTTACTTTATCTACTCTATTTACTTTATCTACTTTATTTACTTTATCTACCTTTTCTACTTTACCCCTCTTAAATCGGTGAATCATCAGGTGATTGAACTGTCTTGGGAATTTCTTTACTCTCTGTCTTGATAATATACACCGCATCATCATTCGGTTCGATGCTGCAGCCTATTTCCCGGCTGTAAACTTTTGTAAACTCGGCTCCAAAATAAAGTATGATAGATGTGTAATAGATCCACACAAGAATGATCAGGATCGAAGCCGCTGTTCCATAAGTAGCGCCCAGCCTTGAATTACCGATATATAAACCGATCAGGAACTTGCCGATGATAAAAAGAAAAGCGGTAAATGAAGCGCCGGCAATACTGTCTTTCCACCTGATCCTTGCATCCGGCAATACTTTGAAGATAAGTGTGAACAATAAAGTGGTTACACCAAATATGAGCAGGATGTTAAGTATATAAATAACATTCACCGATGTATGGCTGAGCAGGTTTTGCAACCTTGCATAAAAAACATCCATCAATGAATTCAGCAGCAACGATGCAAGCAGGATAAAACCGATGCCTGCCACCAGTGAAAAAGAGATCAACTGGTTTATGATCAGTTTCAGCCACCCTTTTTTTGGTTTTGATTTCAGGCTCCAGATATAATTGATAGAGCCCTGTATCTCTGTAAACACGCCTGTTGCGCCAAGTATCAGTATAGCCGTTCCAATGATGGTTCCCCATACGCCCTTGTCCTTTAACTGGATATTCGCAATGATATTTTGTACCTGCAGTGCGGCATCCTGGCCAATTAAGCTTTTGATCTCGTAATACACTTTTCCTTCTACCGCTTCGCGCCCGAATGCATAACCGGCTATGGCAATAACCACCAGTAAAAAAGGAGCGATCGAAAAAATGGTGTAATAAGAAAGTGAGGCGCTGAGTTTCATCCCGTTATCATCGCTGAAAGATTGTGCTGATCTTTTCAGGATGCCAAAAAATTTTCCGAGCTTCTTCATAACTGTTGTTAGCAAATTCCTGTTCCATGTTTCAACACAGGCACTGTGGAAATAATTGCCCGCGAACCCAAAGCTTTCTTATTTTATAAAAACGGCCCGATGGCATAGTATTTTAAATAATAAAAGAAAATCATTTACCATGAGAAGCATACTCTATTTAATCGCGGTTGTCCTGATCATTGGCTGGCTGATCGGTGTCTTTGCTTACAGCGTTGGCGGTATTATTCACGTACTGCTTGTATTGGCCATCATTTCATTCCTGATCGGTGTTATCAGGAGAGGGGGCGACTGATCAAGTATTTCTTCCCCCAATTATAGTTTCTCTTTTATGAAGCCGCATTTTATAGGTGCGGCTTTGTTTATCATTTCCACCCCAGCCTCTAAAGGGGTTTTTGTTTTTCTTCTCCCCTTTAGGGGCGGGGGTAAAACAAAATAATTTTCTTTATAAGTAATAAGTGCAGGAATAAAAAAAGCACCCATTACAGGTGCCTTCTTGCATAGGATATATAATGCCTTATTTTTTTGCTGTTTTTTTCTCTATCTTTTCTACTTCCATAATAAAAAGTGTTTTATCGGCATCCGCATCCGGGCCATAGGCATCTACCAATGTTCCTTTGGTTCCATCGTTCGTTTCAATGGCATACATGATAGAACTGTCAGCAGGATCGGTCTGCCCTTCAAACCGGAAGAAATTAACAATACCCACTTCTTCAGGTTTATAAGATTTTCCGTCAGACCTTTTTAAGAGATTGTCTTCCACATTAAAATTTTCCTTGTAACCATCGCCGAGTAATTTACTATGAACCTCAGTAAGGGTCTTTAAATAAGGAGCCGTTGGGGCCATTGGAGTGTTCATAATTGTATATTTAGTTGTTTTAATAAATCAGACTGGTGCATTGCTGCACCAGCCGTTATTACCGGTTTCTCGAAAGGCGTAAGCTTTTCTAAGTTGATTAAGCACCCGTTTGTACTCACTTATGGCAAATAAATTTTATACTCAGGGGTCATTAACACATCTGTCCGGCAATTCTTTTTGTATCGTATTATGATCAGGAAACTGTTTCGTGCATGTCACGATACTTTTTGATCATATTATGCGATCCTTTCAATTCCGATTTTTGTTTCATGATCAGTTGCCTGGTCGTTGCATCAATTTCTGCGCTTGAGTTCAATGCATCTTCATATGCTTTCTGTGCAGCATCTTCACCATATTCGCAGGCACTTAATAATGAATGCCTGTCGTGGCCGGCAAACGCCGCTTTTACATCCATCCAGGCACGGTAAATTTTTCCGGAGGTAGTGGTATCTGTGCTCACATTGCCTCCCGCAGTTTCAATTACATAACTCAGTTCTTTCACATTATTGCGGCTGTCTTCCGCCATTTTGTTAAACAGGGCTTTCAGGTCAATATCACTGCTGGCCGCTTCCTGTTTTGCATTTTCATAACCCGCGATCCTGTCATTGTTGATCTTAACGAGGTCATTCAGCACTTCGATCAAAGCTTCACTTATATACATAATGATTAGATTTAGTTTTAAGAAAGCTGAAATTCTTATGCCAGCTTATCAGGGCAGGGCATCAAAAAAATGGCAGTTTCCTGTGGAAATTGCTGTACAATCTGCCCGATCACTCTTTGGAAGTTTCGCGGCTTATTTCCTTTGATTTGTTTTGGTTATTTGCTTTTGCTTCCTCAATGGAATGCGAGCGGAAGATATCTTTCTCTTTGCCGGATAACTGCGATAAGGTTACATAAAATTCCTTCAGCGTGGCCAGTTCCTCTTCTGTAAGCTCTTCAATATTTATCAGCCGGTTGCTCGCTTTGTTATTGGTGGCGATGAGCTCATTCAGTTTAAGCTGGATAGCAACCGTATCCTTATTCTGCGAGTGCTGTATGATAAACACCATGATGAATGTAATAATGGTCGTACCCGTATTGATGATGAGCTGCCAGGTATCAGAAAAATGAAACAATGGCCCTGTTAATGCCCAGAGAACGATCAGGAAACAAACCGTGATCACTGCATTCGGGCTGCCTGTTATGCGTGTTATAACGGTGCACAGTTTTTCAAATTTGCGCATGAACCGTTTTCTTTTCCGTTTAACATTGATCATATAAAGGATTTACGTATGCTATATCATATAAAAAGCCGGACCAATCCTGATCCGGCTTCTATATGACTTTCTGTTATTATTTTCTGCTGTCTTTGATCGATTGTATCACTTCAAGATGATGCTGAAGGGTAGGCAATTTAGCGCCAGCCCAGGTTTTGAGATCATTGTCATTGCCTTTATCCGATTCTTTCTGAAAAGCCGCAACGGCATCTTTATGGCCGTCCAGCATACAGTCAACATACGCTTTATCAAAATCGGCTCCCTTTTTTGTTGACAGGTCATCATATTTCTTCTGGTGTGCATCACTCAACTGCGCCGGAAGGCTGATATTTTTTTTCGCAGCGGTTTCCTGTAATTCGTTGTTCGCGGCAGTGTGGTCCGTTACCATCATCGTGGCAAAATCTTTTACATTAGATGCCTGTGCATTTTGCAGGGCGAGTTGGGATGCGGCTACTTCAAACATACCTGCATCTGCCACTGTAACGGCAAACTTGGTATCATCCTGGATATTTGTGGAATCAAATTTCTGCGCATTCTCTTCTTTGGCAACAGCTTTGCTGTCGGTATTATTGCCGCAGGAGGCAAAACAGGTGATCGCCGTAAAAGCGACGGCACATACAAAAATGTTTTTCATAATATATTTATTTAGGATTTAAGTTTACTTATTATTGAAAACTATATACCAGGTTTTTATTGTAGAATAAACTATACAGCTGATTTGCCGTCAAACCCCTGTATTTGATAATTGCGTATTTATCGGAGAACAGGTGGTTTAATGTTAAAATAAGTGCAGTATCATTAAGCCGCGTTAAGCCTTTTTTTTGTATCATTGGTGTGCAGATGTTTTGTAAGGTTTGTTTTCAAAAGAGATTCAAAGAGAATAGTAAGGCAGGATCATAAAAATTATCATTATGCATGGGGAAAAAAAACCATCACTGGTTTTTTTAGTAGACGACGACCTGGATGATCAAATGCTGTTTCGTGATGCGATCATCGAGATCGATCCTGCTATTGAAGTATTCACGGCTGTAAATGGCGTTCAGGCGCTGCAAAAATTAACGAAGGAACTGGTTGCAAAACCCGATTTCATCTTTATCGATCTCAATATGCCTTTGATGAATGGCATACAGTGTTTAAAAGAGATCAAACGATTGCCCGGTTTTTTACATGTACCGGTAGTGATCTATTCCACTTCTTCTTATGAAAAAGATATACAGCAAACCGCTGATAACGGCGCATTTCATTATATCATCAAACCTTTCAGCTTCCAGGAATTATGCAGCCGGATACAGAATGTGTTTGATATGCCAATCGATGAATAAACCTTCTGTGTAGACAATTTTCTACAATACTGTCTACTCTGTTCTCATCTTCTCCAAAAATTGTTTTGTCATTTCTCAAAACACATTCGATTTTATTGGGTTTTGCCTCACCTTAAAAAAACCTAAAAGTGGTATAGTTTTTTAAACAGTATAATGGTCCAAAAACCCTTTGGTCATTAAGCGGAATTATATGCAAAAAATTTTAGTGATAGATGACGACAGGGATCTCTGCTTTCTGCTGAAACAATTCCTTGGCCGGAAGGGCTATGATGTATCCATTGTTTTCAGTGGTGAGGAAGCGCTGGAACATCTGCAGCATTCAAAACCCGATCTCATCATTTCAGACCTCCGCCTCGAAGACATTGATGGCATTACCTTACTCGGCAGGATAAAAGAAAAATATGCCGACCTGCCTGTGATCATTATTACCGGCCATTCAGACCTTAAAACATCAGCGCTTGCCTTAAAACAGGGCGCATATGATTATGTGATGAAACCATTGCTAACCGAACAGATCCTTCTTACCATACAGGAAGCGCTGAATAAAAATGTGCGCGGAATAAAATTCATGAAAACGCTCGGCGCAGATAAACAGGACAGTGAGATCTTTTTCTGGGGAGCAGCCGATACTTCAGAAAAACTATTGAAACAATTAAAGCTGGTGGCTCCAACGGAATATAATGTGATCATTTATGGAGAAGATGGTACTGGAAAAAGATCGATAGCCAGTGAGATACATAAAAAAAGCCGGCGTTCAGAAATGCCTTTCGTAGTAGTAAGATCCGGGGCATTGCCAAAAGAAACTCCTGAAGAAGCGCTGTTCGGTTCTGAAAAAGAACTGGCCGATGGAACAAAGAAAATAACAAAAGGATTGCTGGAAGAAGCCAATGGCGGAACACTTTTTATTTCCGAAGCAGAAAGCCTTCCGTTGCATGTGCAGGAAACATTACTGAAGTTTTTACAAAAAAGAAAGATGCAAAGAGTGGGAGGGAACCAGGACATCAACCTGGATCTGCGTGTATTTGTATCGGCCAACAAACGGTTATGGAATGCAACGCGGAGCGGAAAATTCAAGGAAGACCTGTACCACAAACTGAATGATTTTAATATTACCATATCGCCGCTCAGGCAACGCAGGGAAGAGATACCTGCATTTGCAGAACATTTTCTGCGCGTAAGCAATGAAGCATTTGATAAAAACATTCTCGGCTTTTCGCCGGAAGCTTTAGCTGTGATCCGTAATCACGACTGGCTTGATAATATCCGCGAGTTGAAGAGCGTGATCAAAAAAGCTGTACTGCTTAGTAAAACAGATCTTATTGGCCTTGAAGCGCTTCCGGTTGAAATTGTGGGCGCCGTTGAAGTGAGGATGGAAAAAGAACCAGGGAAGCCGGTGTAAACAAAACTTCTGCAAAAAAATAATATAGGAAATAATAACAGCCGGTCTCAGCCATTAACACAAACGACGAACACATGAAAGCATTTCAGAGAAAAAAAGAACAGAAAGATATCTTTGAAATGCTTCCCCAGGCGATTGCTGTTTTAAAGAAAAATATTATCGGCCCATTTATCGGCGTTAATCTGCTGGAAAAATATGCAAATGAACGCCCGCCTTTACGCGCAGAACTTTTCAGCGCCGGGCAGATAGAGGATTACGCAAAAAAATTGGCGAAGAACCATGTTCTCATCACCGAACAGCCTTCCGAACAATTATTAAAACGCCTTGCAGAGAATGAAAGCGCCCTGCTTGATGTGCATGAGCTGTTAACCAATTCGGTTAAAGAGAACCACCGGATCGTTCCGGCAGGTGAATGGCTGCTTGATAATTTTTATTTGATCGAAGAACAGGTTTATACCGGCAAAAAACATTTGCCCAAAGGTTATAGTAAAGGCCTGCCGCAACTGCAAAGAGGTTATTCAGCCGGTTTGCCGCGCGTATATGATATCGCAGTAGAGATCATTTCGCATAGCGATGGCCGTGTTGATCTTAACAGCCTGCTTGGTTTTATCAATGCATACCAATCCGTCACACCATTAAAGATCGGTGAGCTATGGGCCATCCCGATCATGCTGAGGCTTGCGCTGATCGAGAACCTGCGCAGGTTGGCAACACAGATAGCCATCGATATCACCTACAAAAAATTAGCGGATTACTGGGCAGATGAAATGACCAAAGCCGCAGAGAACGATCCCAAAAACCTGGTACTGGTGATCGCTGATATGGCGCGCTCAGAACCGCCGATGGTAAGTTCATTTGTTGCCGAACTTACCAGGAAATTACAAGGCAAGGGCTCTGCATTATCACTCCCGTTAACATGGATCGAACAACGTTTATCTGAAAACGGGTTAACAGGAAATGAACTGGTAAGCCTTGAGAACCAGAAACAGGCTGCCGACCAGGTGTCGATCAGCAACAGTATCAGCAGCCTTCGTTTTTTGGGCAGTAACGATTGGCGCGACTTTGTGGAAGCCACCAGTATTGTAGAACAGATATTGAGTAACGATGCAGATGGTGTGTATAAAACAATGGATTTCTTTACGCGCGACCAATACCGCCACGCAGTAGAAAAGATCGCCAAATGCAGCAGGTATTCCGAAGAACAGGTGGCTGAGTATGTGGTAAAACTTTCAAAAGAAAATGCGGTAAATAACCCGGATGACGAACGGGCAAAACACATAGGCTATTACCTTGTTGATAAAGGATGCCAGCTGGTAGAAAAACAGGCAAACATAAAAATATCGGTCGGTGAAAGATTGAAAAGAATGTTCAATAAAATACCATTGCTTGGTTATATCACTACCATCCTTTTTTTTACTGCGCTTTTCAGCTGGTTATTGATATTAAAGGCCCATGGCGAAAACACACGCACCTGGATCTATGCGGTAACCTGTGTAATAATCGTACTGGCAACAAGCCAGCTTGCACACACGGTAACCAACTGGCTCGCAACAATTATTGTACGCCCGCATTTGTTGCCGCGGCTTGATTTTTCCAAAGGCATTGCCGATAACTGCGCCACAATGGTGGTGATACCAACAATGATCGGTTCATTGAATGATATCGATCATTTGGCCGAAGGGCTTGAGGTACGTTTTCTAGCCAACAGGGATGCGCATTTATATTTTGCCCTGCTTACCGATTTCAAAGATGCCAACCAGGAAAATATGCCAACGGATGAAATGTTCCTCCAGGCAGCTACCGATAAAATAACCGCACTCAATAAAAAATACGGACGGCAGTCGAACGATACTTTTTTTCTTTTCCACCGCCCAAGGCGTTTTAATGAAAAAGAAAATAAATGGATAGGCTACGAAAGAAAACGCGGTAAGCTAAGCGAACTGAATAATCTATTGCGCGGTAAAGGCAAAGAAAATTTTTCACTGATCGTGGGGGATGAATATTTATTTACAACCATCAGGTACATCATTACATTAGATACCGATACACAATTACCGCGCGATACTGCGTGGAAACTGGTGGGTACACTCGCACACCCGCTTAACCATGCACTGTATTCGGAAAAAAAACAACGCGTAATAAATGGTTACACTATTCTTCAGCCACGCGTTTCAAACAGTTTGCCGGTTGCAGGAAGTTCTCTGTATGCACGCATACATGGCAATGAACCCGGCACTGATCCGTATACGCGTGCGATCTCCGATGTGTACCAGGACATTTTCCGTGAAGGCTCTTTTATCGGCAAAGGCATTTATGATATCGATTCTTTTGAACAGGTGCTCGGCGACAGGTTCCCTGATAACCGGATCTTGAGTCACGATCTGTTGGAAGGATGCTACTCAAGAGCCGGGCTTGTAAGCGATATACAATTGTATGAAGAATATCCTTCTTCCTATCAATCCGATCTACAGAGAAGGCATCGCTGGATCCGCGGCGACTGGCAGATCGCAAACTGGTTCCTTCCTTTTATTCCATCACGGAATAAAAAGATCATAACAAACAAACTCTCGGCATTATCGCGCTGGAAAATTTTTGATAACCTCCGCAGAAGCCTGGTGCCATTGGCTCTTATGCTGTTGATGTTATATGGATGGTTCCTTTCAAATGCAGCGTGGTTCTGGACGATGGCCGTTATACTGGTTATTGCATTGCCTGCGGCGATCGTTCTTGTATGGAACGTGTTGCGTAAACCAAAAGATGTATTGTTGCTGCAGCACCTGATCTATTCATTACGGTCGGCAGCGGATCATTTTGCACAATATGCAGTTGATATCATCTTCCTGCCATACGAAACCATTAAATATACAGACGCCATACTGCGAACATTATGGCGCATGTGGGTAAGCCACAAAAAATTACTTGAATGGAACCCTTCAGGAAACGGTAACGGCAATAATAAAAATCTTTTCCGCATATACAGGCTGATGTGGTTTGTGCCGATAATAACAGCAGCGCTGTTCTTTTATATCACCATATATTCACCGCTAACACTCATTGTTGCATTGCCGGTATTGGCACTGTGGTTTATTTCGCCATTGTTTTCATGGTGGATAAGTATGCCGCTTGTGTCGGTTAAGCCGGGCCTTTCTTCCGAACAGGTTATTTTCCTGCATAAGCTATCAAGAAAAACATGGGCGTTCTTTGAAACATTTATTACAGAAGGAGATAACTGGCTGCCGCCTGATAATTACCAGGAAGAACCGGTTGAGCGCACTGCACACCGGACATCTCCCACAAATATGGGGCTGTGCCTTTTAGGCAATTTAGCCGCTTATGATTTCCGTTATATCACTGCATCCAATTTTCTGGAACGCAGCACGAATACGCTTAATACCATGCACAGCATGGAAAGATACCGCGGGCATTTTTACAACTGGTACGATACGCTTTCATTGCAGCCTTTGGCGCCGCGTTATATTTCAACAGTTGACAGCGGCAACCTTGTTGGACATTTACTCACACTGAAACAGGGTTTAGCTGCCATCACACATGAAAAGATCATACACGCAAATGTTTTTGATGGTTTATTGGATACGGCAAGAGTAATGGCCGAAAAAGACCCGGGAAATGTATATGCAGAACAGGTAAAAAATGAGATCGCAAATATCTGTTCCGCAAAACCTGTTGGGTTGATCGCTATAAAATTTTTGCTGGATAGATTGCTTGCAGCCTGCGGCAATATGGCATTTCATGTAAAACAGGAACCGGGTAATGAGTTATCAGAATGGATGTTCAAATTAACCGAACAGGTTAAGAATACGATCAACGACCTTATTACATTCCTTCCATGGCTGCTGATCGCGGTGCCTGCAAAATTCTCCGATGCTTTTTCATTGATATCGGAAGCGCCCACTTTTTATGAACTTGCAAAGATCGAAGAATACCTGTTGCCGCGGATCGCAGGTTTTTATAAAGAAGAAAATACGAAGGAAGAAGAAGAGTGGCTCGACCAGTTCCGCATTCACATCATACAAGGCAGCCAGCGTGCAAAAGAATTTATGCTGATCACAGAACGGCTCGCAGCGCAGTGTATTGAATTATCAAATATCGATTATGATTTCCTGTACAACAGGTCGCAGCATTTACTCGCGATCGGTTATAATGTGGATGAACATAAAAGAGATAACAGTTATTACGACCTGCTTGCATCCGAATCAAGGCTTACAACATTCGCAGCCATTGCACAGGGAAAACTTCCACAGGAAAGCTGGTTTGCATTGGGCAGGCAATTGACCAATATCGGTACAACGCCTTTATTGCTTTCATGGAGCGGGTCTATGTTCGAATACCTGATGCCATTGATCATTATGCCAACCTATGCAAATACATTACTGGATGAAACAACAAACGGCATCGTACAAAAACAAATTGAATACGGTAAGAAACGCGGCGTGCCATGGGGCATTTCAGAATCGGGATATAATCTCGTTGATGCCAACCTTAATTACCAATACCGCGCATTCGGCGTTCCGGGTACAGGCTTCAAACGCGGCCTGGGAGAGGATCTTGTAATAGCGCCATACGCTACAGAAATGGCATTGATGGTAAAACCATATGAAGCATGTGTAAACCTGCAGCTAATGCAAAAAGAAGGTTTTGAAGGCAGGTATGGTTTTTACGAAGCCATCGATTATACCGCAGCACGTGTTCCGCGGAGGCAAACAAATGCAGTGATCCGTTCTTACATGGTACATCATAAAGGAATGAGTTTTCTGTCACTTGCATATTGCCTTTGCGATAAACCTATGCAGAAACGTTTTGAAGCAGAGGTTCAGTTCAAAGCAACACTTTTATTATTGCAGGAAAGGGTTCCGCGCATTACTACTTTTTATTCGCCGAGTGTACACGTTGCCGATTCGGGTATGGTTGCAGAAACAGATACTTCTATGCGTGTGATCACCACACCGCATACGCTCGTACCCGAAGTACAGTTATTATCGAATGGCCGGTACAATGTAATGGTCACCAATGCCGGTGGCGGTTACAGCCGCTGGAAAGATATAGCGGTTACCCGCTGGCGCGAAGACAGTACCTGCGATAACTGGGGAACATTCTGTTTTATCCGCGATATGGAAACCAATTTCTCATGGTCGGCTGCGTATCAACCCACTTTACAGCAGGGTGATAACTATGAAGCAGTATTCTCACAGGGCCGCGCAGAATTCAGGCGCCGTGATCACTCATTGGAAACACATACGGAAGTGGTGGTATCGCCCGAAGATGATGTTGAACTAAGGCGCTTACACATCACCAACCGCTCACGCAAAAAAAGGATCATTGAAATTACGAGTTATACGGAAGTAGTGCTGACATCTGAAAATGCAGATGCGGCGCATCCGGCATTCAGCAATCTTTTTGTGCAGACAGAGATCGTAGAAAACCGACAGGCTATTCTCTGCACACGCCGCCCGCGTTCAGCAGATACACAATTGCCATGGATGTTTCACCTGATGAAAGTGCATGATGCAGAAGTAAGCGGCATCTCATATGAAACCGACCGTTCTAAATTCATCGGAAGGGGAAACAGCATTCACTCACCGGTTGTGATCGGGCAGCAGCAGCCACTAACGAATACTGCGGGCCCGGTACTCGATCCTGTTATCGCCATTCAATACCGCATCATCATTGAACCGCAGGCATCGGCTATTGTTGATATGGTATATGGTATCGGCGATACAAGAGAGATCTGTGACGGGCTTGTTGAAAAATACCAGGACAAGCACATGTCTAACCGGGCACTCGAATTAGCATGGACCCATAGCCAGGTCATCCTTCGCCAGATCGATGCCATGGAAGAAGAGGCGCAGTTGTATGGAAGGCTCGCAGGTTCTATCATCTTTACCAATCCGTCATTGCGCGCAGAGTCTGCCATCATCATAAAAAATCATCGCGGGCAATCAGGTTTGTGGGGGTATGCAATTTCCGGCGATCTGCCGATCGTTTTATTGCAAATAGAAGACTCGGCAAATATCGAACTCGCACAACAACTCATACAGGCGCATGCTTACTGGCGTTTGAAAGGATTGATCGTTGACCTTGTTATATGGAATGATGACCATGGAGGATATCGCCAGACATTGCAGAATGAATTATTGGGATTGATCGCACCGGGAATATCAGCGAATGTAAAAGATCAGCCCGGCGGCATATTTATCCGTTCGGCCGACCAGGTGTCGAATGAAGACAGGATCCTTTTCCAAACCGTTGCGCGTATTGTGATCTCAGACAGGAACGGGACACTGGAAGAACAGTTAAGCAGGCGCAATAAATTAAAAGGAATTGTTCCGTATTTCAGCCCAACTAAATTCCATGCTTCGGTCGCCACATCTGTGCAGGTTCCTAAAGATCTATTATTCTTTAACGGTACCGGTGGTTTTGCAAAAGACGGAAAAGAATATGTGATCATCACTTCACCCGAACAAAGAACGCCTGCGCCGTGGGTTAATGTAATTGCCAATCCTTGTTTTGGTACGGTCATTTCAGAAAGCGGCCAATCATATACATGGATCGATAATGCGCATGAGCTCCGTTTAACACCATGGAACAATGATCCGGTAAGCGACTGCGCAGGCGAAGCGTATTATTTGCGTGATGAAGAAAGCGGCAGGTTCTGGTCGCCCATGCCATTACCGCAAAGAGGCAAGTCGCCATATATCACGCGACATGGTTTTGGCTATAGCATTTTTGAACACAGTGAAGACGGTATAGATACCGAAACAAAGATCTTTGTGGATATAGAAGATGCGGTAAAATTGATTTCCATCAAACTGCATAACAGGTCGGGCCGGCTGAGAAGATTATCTGCTACAGGCTATATAGAATGGGTGCTTGGCGATCTCAGGCCAAAATACCAGATGCATGTGATCACAGAACTCGACACAATATCCGGTGATATTTTTGCAACCAATCAATACAATACTTCTTTTGAAAACAAGGTTGTTTTCTTCGGTGTGAATGAAACGCCTAAAAATTATACGGGCGACCGTTCAGAATTCATTGGCCGCAACGGAACACTCACCAACCCGGATGGAATGAACAAAGCAAGGCTCACCGGCAAAACAGGCGCCGGCCTCGATCCGTGTGCAGTATTACAAACCGTATTTGAATTGGCAGAAGACGAAGAACGTGAACTGGTATTTCATTTAGGTGCAGGAAGAGACCGCGCAGACGCATTGGCGCTCGCAAAAAAATACAAAGAACTGAATGCAGTTACCGCCTCACTTGACAGAGTAAAAAAATACTGGAACGACACACTGAGTGCCGTTCAGATCAATACACCTGATGCAGCTTTAAATATCTTAACCAATGGCTGGCTCAATTATCAAACACTGGCATCGAGGGTTTGGGGGCGAAGCGGGTTCTATCAATCCGGTGGCGCATTTGGTTACCGCGACCAGTTGCAGGATATGTTATCGCTCATTCATACGCATCCTGAATTGGTAAGGGAACAAATATTATTATGTGCTTCAAGGCAATTCAAAGAAGGTGATGTGCAACACTGGTGGCACCCGCCTGCAGGGCGCGGCGTACGCACAACATGCTCGGATGATTTTCTGTGGTTGCCTTATGTAACATCAAGATATATTCATACAACAGGCGATACGGGAATATTGGATGTGCCCGTTAATTTCCTGGAAGGGCGCATCTTAAATGTAAATGAAGAATCCTATTACGACCTGCCGATCACGTCTGATCAGAAAAGTTCTTTGTATGAACACTGTGTCAAATCACTGGAACATGGTATGCGTTATGGCGAACATGGTTTGCCGTTGATCGGTTCGGGCGACTGGAACGATGGCATGGATAAAGTTGGCGAACATGGAAAAGGCGAAAGTGTATGGCTCGCATTTTTTCTGTATGATATCCTGCAGAAATTTATTGAAACGGCAACCATTAAAAACGACCAGGCATTTATTGAGAAGTGTAAAACAGCAGCAGAAAGTTTAAAGTCCAATATCAACCAACATGCATGGGATGGCGAATGGTACCGCCGCGCCTATTTTGATGACGGCACGCCACTCGGCTCAAAAGAGAACCAGGAATGCATGATCGATTCATTGCCGCAAAGCTGGTCTGTATTATCCGGTGCGGGTGAACCCGAACGTTCAAAAACCGCCATGGCATCTGCGGATAGATACCTTGTAAAAAAAGAAGAAGGCATTATACAATTATTCGATCCGCCATTCGATAAGTCTTCGCTCAATCCCGGTTATATCAAAGGTTATGTGCCTGGTGTGCGTGAAAATGGCGGACAGTATACACACGCCGCCATATGGCTTGTGATGGCATTTGCTGCATCGCATAACCGCGAAAGAACCTGGGAACTCATACAGATGATCAATCCGGTAAATCATGGAAGTGATAAAGAAGCAATAAGTATTTATAAAGTGGAACCTTATGTTATGGCAGCGGATGTATACGCGGTTTCATTGCATAAAGGAAGAGGCGGCTGGACATGGTACACAGGCTCTGCAGGATGGATGTATCAATTGATCATCGAAACATTTATCGGTATAAAAAAAGAGGGCGACAGGCTTACATTCAATCCATGCGTGCCAAAAGAATGGCCATCGTTCGGGATAACGTATCGTCATGGGAATACAAGTTACCTGATCACCTTAAACAAAGCAGACACAGAGAATGGCCTGTTGAAAATAACGCTCGATGATAAGCTGCAACCCGCCAATGGCGTACCGATGGAAAATGATGGAAAAGAGCATAAGGTGGTTATTAGCTATCAACTATGAGCCATCAGCTATCAGCTTGAGTTTTCATTTATTCTACAACAACTCAAAGCTCATGGCTGATGGCTCCTAGCTCAAGCACAGGCATATCATTTGCAATCACTATCCAAACAAAATCATTATGAAACACCTGATGTATCTCGTGGTAGCCTTGGTAGGATTGGTTTTCATGCTTGTATATTCCTGTTTTCCGGACAGGGGTGAGGAAGTTGCTAAGTAGCATTGATTGTTTCTGTTTGCTGCATCCTGTAATTTGTTTTTACGTGGAGGAGAAAATGTGTAATTAATTCTACAGGTACTCGGTTCCCCGCTGATCAAACTGATTACTCATTTTAAATATAACCCATGAAAAATTTAAAGAACCTCAGCCTTGCCGGCCTGTTATTATTTAGTTGTCTTATTCAGTCATGCTCGGTCATCGAAGGCATTTTTAAAGCCGGTGTTTGGGTAGGAATTGTGATCGTTGTTGTGATCGTGATAATATTGGTCATGATCTTCAGTAAAAAATCTTAAACGTATCTGTTATGGAAATAAAAAAGAGCGATGTCTGTAACATCGCTCTTTTTTATTTCCACCGGTAAGGGAATTAATTTCCTTTTGCAAAATTGTTTTCATTCCTGCAATAAGCAATGGTTTTGCTGATAGAAGAACCTAACTGTTCAAAGATTTGCTGCAGCCTGCCTGCATCCATATTCAGTCTTTTGGCCCAGTAAGAAATTTCAGTTGACTTATTAAAATTGAACTGAACATTCGGGTTGATCTTTTCTTTATATGCTCTCATATGATTTTGTTTTATGCTGTAAATATTTCAAACAGTATGCCGGTTATTTTGCGTCTGTAATCATTGCTTTTTATTAGAACAGTTTAGGATAGGCAGGCCGGTGTAGACAATAATCCCCACATCAACTGTATTCTTTTTTTATTCCGGGAAAATAAAGGGGCATGATATTGATAGATAATGTTAACGGACATATTACTAAACAATAAAAAATGACTGCGAAATATCCTTTCTATTATAAAAGCACTATCATACTCCTGGGTCTTGTTTTGATTGTGTATATCCTTGGTCATTTAGGCGCTGTATTGATCCCACTATCTTTTGCGGCTATGGTGGCAATCCTGCTTAATCCGTTATGTAACTGGCTTCAGAATAAAAAAGTACCGCACATGACGGCGATCATTTTATCTATACTGGTTGCTGTATTTGTATTTGGCGGTATTGGTTATTTTTTCTTTTCACAGATGTCGAGTTTCACGAGTGAGCTGCCGTTACTGAAACAAAGGCTTGCCGATCTGTTTGGTCGCCTTCAGACCGAACTGGATGCAAGGTTCGGTATAGACATAGAAAAACAAAATCAATGGTTCGATGAGGCGCAGGATAAACTGAAGCCTATTGCAGGATCAGCAATAGGGGGCATTGCGGGATCATTATATATGTTGCTGCTGCTGCCGGTATACTGCTTTCTGATTTTATATTATAAAACTTTGTTGCTGAATTTTATGTATGAAGTGTTTGCAAAAGACAAAACCAAAGAAGTGGCTATTGTATTAACACAGACCAAAATGGCCATACAGAGTTATATGTTCGGTTTGTTACTGGAAGGGTTGATCGTTGCCATATTAAATACATCCGCATTGTTATTGCTGAATGTTCATTATGCAATACTTATTGGTGTAATGGGAGCGATATTGAATGTGCTTCCTTATATCGGTGGATTGATCGCTATTGCCATTCCGGTGTTGATCGCCACTATCACCAAAGATGGTTTTCAAACACAGATATGGATCATTCTTTTATACCTGCTGATACAGTTTATCGATAACCATTTTTTAATCCCTTACATCGTTTCATCCAAAGTAAAAATAAATGCGTTGATCTCGATCGTTATTGTTTTAATGGGCGGCGCTTTGTGGGGAATCTCAGGAATGTTCCTGTCGATACCATTCATCGGGTTATTAAAAATCGTATTCGACAGGATCCCCGAACTCAAACCCTGGGGTAAATTATTAGGCGATGAGATCCCAACCAAACATCTCGGGCAAACAAGGCGCGCGGCAATTGGCGCTAAAATACCGGAAGAATAAATTGTATAAAGAGATCGCCACAGATCTGCCCGGGAAAAATAAAGATGTAGAAATATTTTCTTTCAACAGGATATTGTAAAGGAAAAGTGTAAATAGTTCCACCTTATTTCAATTTTTTTAACGGCATTGTTTTTTTCATTCATGTGATCTAAAATCGTTAATCATGAAAAAAAACACACCGGCAAACAATGCCCAAAAAACATCAGCCCCTAAATCAACCGATTCAATGCTGGAAGATTTTTTCACAGACGAATTGAAAGACATTTACTGGGCCGAAAAACATCTTGTAAAAACACTGCCTAAAATGAAGAAGGCAGCTACTTCACCCGAACTGCAACAGGCATTTGCAGATCACCTGGAAACAACAAAGGGCCATGTAACAAGGCTTGAGCAGGCATTTGAACTGCTCGGTAAAAAAGCACAGGCAAAAAAATGTGAAGCCATGGAAGGCATTACCAAAGAAGGTGATTCCATTATTGAAGACACAGAAGCAGGTACTGCAACACGTGATGTGGGCCTGATACTGGCGGCACAAAAAGTGGAACACTACGAAATTTCCACTTATGGCGGCCTTGCCCAACTTGCCCGCACATTAGGAAAGGATAATATTGCAGAAATACTCGAAGAAACTTTAGGCGAAGAAAAAGAAGCAGATGAACTCCTTACCAATATCGCAGAAGACAAAGTGAATTATGAATCATTGGAAGAAGTGGAAGCATAACAGCAATAGGAAATTAAAAAAAGATCCCGCTGATTATTAACGGGATCTTTTTTTTGATGACATCTTCATTTAAATTTCAAGACAAATCAACACTGGCCCCGCGCCTTTGCGTGAGAAAAATGCACGCAAAAGCGCGGAGGCGCAGTTGGAAACTATTTACTCACCAGTTTTATCTTTTGTTTAAAACTGATCTTATCATATAGTGAATACCTGTCAGGAGATACATAACCGTTTGCACTTGCCTGGCTGCCGCCTCTGCCTCGTCCGCCACCCATTCTTCCGCCGCCCCGCCCTCCACCTCCACCGCTAAAACCGCCATCTGTAGTAGTTGTTGCAGCAGGTTTCTGGCCGGGAAGTTTTTCCAATTCGTTTACGGTGATATCGAGTGTGATCAATTCATTCAGTTGCGCCTTGCCTTCTTCCATTAATTCATTCAGCGGAATTTTTATTTCATAAACGATCTTGCTGCTGCTGTCGGTGCCTATGCCGATATTCACCGCGTCTTTATTGTTCAATGGAACATCGCCATTGTGTAATAAAAAACCTTTTGTTTTTACAGTTGTCATTGCATCCTTATAATGCACAACCGCTGTTTTAAAATCAGAACGTATTGCAACATCAGGATCGGCCGATTTGGGGAAATCGATCACTGCATCAAACTTTCTTTTCTTTTCAGTTGAAACCAATGCAACCGACCAGCCTGCTTTCATCATCTTGTCGGCTTTCGCTTTATCATTATTGGAAAAACAGAGGTACATATTTTTACTGTCGTTCGATATCGAAAAGATCACCCCGCTTTTGTTATCAAAAAAAGTAAACGGGTGGGGCCATTCATTACTATTTCCGTCGATCACAATTTCATTTGCCTGCCACCTTGATTCGGAAGCATCATCCTGCGCATGTAAAGTGATGGCAAAAAAAAGCAATGCTGTAATGAATGGTATCCTTCTTTTCATAAAACCTGTTTCTGTGATTGGCGAAAGTAACTGCTTTTATTTTTGCCCAACCATTATCGGCTTGTTTTAACAACAGCTTAAAAAGGATTTTCACCGTAATAATAACCAGCTACGCCGACTGAAGCCATATGTATGATCGCCTGCATAGATAATTTACTACACAAAAACCTGTTTTCAGTTATTGATTTTTCGATGTATTTGTTATCCTGTTCTTTTTAAGGGTCTACTATTCTTTCATTATTGTGACTATTCGCCCGGGTTTTAAAACCATGCAAATTGCAGGTCAATACTTACCAAAACTATCCGGTATGAAAAGAATGAAAACAATTGTGCTGACAGTATTATCCTGTATGGTGTTTTTTGCCTGTCAGAAAAACTTAGACAGCGCTCCCTTGAAAGCAAAAGAAGACCCGGCGATCAGGCATTGGGGATTAATAGGAGGGGTTGTTTCCGGCGGCAATGAAGAAATATCACTGGTACAGGAACGTGATTCGGTGTGGAGTATTACATATCCGCTCGCCAAAGGCGATATGCGGTTCAGAGGGAATCATTGCGATACAGTTATGTATGGCCATAATATTTCTGACCGGCCGGGAATACTCAGTTCAGGAGGGGAAAGTATCACTATTGATAAAGCCGGCAATTACACCATTCGCGTGGCATTAACGGAATCAGGTAATTATATTTATATGCTTGATAAACTCAGCTTCCCTTAAACAATTTCATTATTTTTTCTCCGCATCCATTTTGATACAGGGGTTTTATCGATTAGCAGTGTAAGCACGCCATTCGTGATGGAGTAATGATCAACACGCAACAGGTTTGCCATGAATTCTTTTTCATTAAACCCTTCGCATACCATTTTTGTGAGAATAATATTTTTGTCAAAACGAAGTTCATTGGCGATAAGTACAAAAGCTCCGCTCATTTGATTGCAGCCCGTAAAACCGGTAAACTTTTTTTGTGCAATATTAAAATGTAATGAAGGAAACTTACCCGTTGCAGTATCTGACGGAAGTACAGGAACAAGATACCAATCGCCAGAAAGTAAAGTTGAATCCTGTTTTTTTGTATCGGCCGGCAGGTAATGGCCGGTTCGCGGGATAAATGAGGCAAATACAAGAAATATTGTTATTACCGTTATCACCGCGTTATTCCGGGTGAGGAACTGCTGAGAAGATCTTTCCCTATCAGGATAAACGGTCTTATCAGGAATATGGAATGGTTGATTCATAGGTACCTTCTTCATCCATATGGTTGCAAATTTTATGCAAACCGTTCTCCCTTTCAAATTGTGGAAAAAATGCCTTGTTTGGATGGCACAGCTATTGCAGATTATGAAAAAAACTCTTATGAAAAAGCTACTCATCCTCACCGTATTGTTCCTGGTGGCTGCATCGGCATACCCGCAGCTGAGAAAGATCCCCCATGATGTTACCAACGCTTTTACCGCAAAATACCCTGATGCAAGAAATGTGACCTGGAAAGATAACCTTACCAATTTTATAGCCGAGTTCGACCTGTCTGGCAATCATACCGAAACCAAATTCAACAAGAACGGAGAGTGGCTTGAAACAACGGTAGATGTTCCTTATGATAAACTCCGCGGCTCTGTGAAAGACGGCATTTCAAAAAGCAAATATGCCGACTGGACCGTCAGGGAAATAAAAGAACTGCAGGTCCGGGATAAGGAAACCACTTACCGTGTGTTTGTTGTGAAAAGCGACCTGAACAGAAGGTATCTTACATTTAACGTGCAGGGGCAACTGATCCGTGATGCTTTAACGTTATGATCTGTTCGGATCATTTGTAGCTTCGAATTGTCTTAATTAGCTTTATACTTATGAAGGAAACCGTTGTAATAATCGATGACGAAGTTGATTTTTGCCTGTTGGTAAAAAATTATCTTGGCCAGCGTAATTATGATGTGCATACCGCGAATACACTACAGGATGGATTAAAATTACTCGAAGAAAAAAAACCTGCCGCTTTATTATTGGATAACAACCTGCCCGACGGCTTTGGCTGGAAAGAAGCGCCGGCCATACAACAAAGATTCCCCGCATTAAAGATCACACTCATCAGCGCGTTTGAATCAAGGTTTATTGTAACGGCCCTGAACGGCGGCGCTTTTCGCGTACTGGAAAAACCTGTTACGCTTTCTGATATTGAGAATTATTTGTAGAGAATTTTTTGACTGTCTTTTTTATCCTGCCCCTAAAGGGGTTTTTTAATTCCCCCTTAGAGGCAGCGGCAAAAGAAAATCCTAATGTGCTCTTTTCTTATACTATGTAACTATGTGTTTCAAAAAACCATCCCTAAGATTTTTTTTTCACCGCAGAGACGCAGAGTTGCATGAATTAGCGCAGAGATGTAAAGTTTCATTTTGCTACCAAAGGATTTCTTTATATTCCCCTTTAGGGGCAGGGGTAGAAGAAGATCTTTCTCAGCCTAATTACTACTCGATTGTATATCATCATTATTGATCCCCCGTTTATTCTTTTTGATCGCTGAATTGAGTTTGCCGAATTTATAACTGGCGCCGATCGTAAAGTTCCGGTAAATGCCATGTGAGGTATTGGATTGATAAAAATCAGGTGTATCGCTATACTGTGTAAAAGCATAATAGCGCATGAATGGATTATTGAGGTTAAAATTGAAAGTAAATTTCTTCAGGGTACAGGTGGTGCTGAATGTTGTATAATAATAATCATTCGAACTTCCCTGCAAAGTAATATAGCGCCTGTTATAACCTGCACTCACACCAAACTGCCACATACTGTTCAATTTATAACTGGTGTTCACAAACGTATTCGTTCTTGGCCCCTGGTTGCTGTAAAACTGCCCGTTATAAGTGCCGTGGATCCACACATAAAATACGCCTGTATTAAAATTGATACTCCATTTTGGGGTGAGCGGAAAATTGCCGTTAATATTTATCCGCGCAATTTTACTTTGTCCTACATTATCATAGGTTGTCTCGCTCAAAGTATCTGCGATCACTTTTGTAACAGATTCAATACTGTTGTTGGTGTACATATAACTCAGCCGTATGTTCAATGAACTTTTGCCCACTTTATTATAACTCAGTTCAAATAAATGGCTGACCACAGGGTGCAGGTTCGGGTTACCGGTGCTGATCAGTTGCGGGTTCGTTCTGTCAACAAAAGGGTTTAACTGATATATACCCGGCCGCATTAACCGGTTGGTGATACCAAATGTAAGGCTGTTATTATTTTTAAATGTTCTCAGGATCGACAGTGTGGGAATTATGTTGGTGTAATGCATATCCAAAGTAGTTGCGGTAGAAGTAAAGTTTGCATTAACCTGTGTAAACTCTGCGCGCACGCCGGCCTGCATCGTAAATTTTGTGAGCCTGAGTAAATAAGAATTGTATATGCTGTAGATATCCTGTTTATAATTAAAATTATTACTGCGCGTTGGATCATTTACATAACCTGCTGCAGGCGATACATACACTTCGCCGTTTGAATAACTGTAATTATCACGAAGGATTGCTTTGGCGCCCGCTTCAATATTCAGTTTTTTAGAAGGATGCACATAATCCAGCTGGAAAGTATGTTCCTTATATCCGGCATCATCATGCTGGTTATTATCGGGCTGATCAAATTTAAAACGCTGCATTGCAGTGATGTCGCTGAACTGGCCGTTCAATGAATAAGAATACCGGTAAGATGTAGTAAGCAACTCATCTTTCAGGTGTTTGAAGCCTATCTGGTAATTAAGGCCAAGATCAAGGTTCCTGAAAACAGAACCACCGTTATTTAATAACTGGTATGATTGCAATACCGCGCCGTTATTGACTAAATAATAGGATGACGACCTGTTATAATCCTGGTCAGAATTTCCGGCTGCATAATTTACATAACCGGATAATAAGTGTAACGAATCAAACTCATCACTGATCTCTGTACCCGTATAAAAAAACCTTCCATTGCCGGTACTCTGTGCCGATTGGGAAAGTTCATCCGGTGTAGCACCGTATGTTTTTCTGTCATTCTCCTGCAGTGTAGTGATATGTGGCCGAAGCGAAGCGCCGCCAAACAGCGAGATCCCTAATTTATTTTGTTTGGCAGAACCGCTGAAATTAAGGCCAGGCCCAAAAGGCAACGACTCACGCACGGAAAGCGTACCGTTATATCCATCCGCTGTTTTCTTTACAGTGATGATATTGATGATACCTGCAAGCCCTTCTGCATCATATTTAGCGGGTGGGGTAGTGATCACTTCAATGCGTTGGATATTGCTGGCAGGCATGGCACGCAACACATCTTTGGGATTATTGGTTACAAGCGCTGATGGTTTGCCATTGATAAAGATCCGGTAACTGCCGCTTCCCTGTAATTCAATATTATCATCGCCATCAACAGTGATCAATGGAACACGGCGCAGCATATCCATCGCTGTTTGCCCTTTGGCCTGCGGATCGGCCTGCACATCATAGGTTAGCCTGTCGATCTCCTGTTTTACAATGGGCCTTGATGCCGTAACGGTTACATCTTTTAGCTGTCCCGCAGAAGCATTTAATAAAACAGTACCCAGATCCAGCATAGGTTTACTGATATCTATCGTGATCATTTTCGTATCATACCCAACATGGCTCACCTGCAACTGGTAACCGGCAGAAGTGTTTACCGGTACGGATAATATAAACGTTCCCTTGTCTGAAGTAACCGTACTTTTTACAGCCGAATGTGTTGACATATTCTGAACAGATACCGATACCAGGCCAAGTGGTTTATGTGTAACAGAATCCGTTACTACACCATTTACTTTTGCCGTTGTAACACCCTGTGCTTTTGTTGCAATAAAAAAAACTAAAATGAATGATCCCGTGAGTAAATATTTCAATGTTGATCAGTTTGTCTTAAAGACACAAGGATCATTGAAAAGTTGCAGGTAAAATGAAAAAATATTATTTGCGGTTGAATGGAAGTATTAGTGGGGGAATGGATTTTTTTAATTTGTCTTCTTTACCCCTGCCCCTAAAGGGGTTCTTAAATTCCCCTTTAGGGGCAGGGGTAAAACGAGAAACTCTTATGTGCCCTTTTCTAACACTATGTGTCTATGTGTATCAAAAAGAATATTCAAAGAAGAATTCTTTTTCACCGCAAAGGCATAGCGTCACATGAGTTAGCAATGCAATAAAATTAATTTGCAGCTGTATTCGAAGCTATTAAATTAATAGTGTTTAACATGCTTCGTGCATTAATGTTTTCCGGATACTCGAGTAAAACATCCTGGTAGATTTCTTTTGCTTTTTTGACGTCACCGGTTTGTAAGTAACAATATGCCAGGTTGCAGATGGAGCTTTCTTTGATCGAACTTTTTGCAGAGCTGATCAGCAGAAAGAAACGATACTCATCTATCCAATGATTTTTTGTATAATAACCGATCGTTTCCTGAAAGAACGGAATTGCTTCCATAAACTTTTCATTTTTGATAAGTTTTATTCCTTCAAAGATTGCATTCGGGAAGAATAAAAACCTTGTTAACTGCCGCAACATCATATAAACAAACAATGCGATCAACCAGAAGTTTTGTTTGTCAATTTGATAAAAACACAGGCATAATATTCCCAACACCAGCAATATGGGGATCAGCGCAAGCCAATTGGTTTGTTGTTTTGCAAAAGGAACTTTTGATGCCATGGTCTTATTTTAAGCACATTAAAAGTTCTGTTTCCAATTTAGTTTCATCCTCCACCCAATGCCCGTAGATCTCAATATATGGGAGTGTGGTTTCAAAACCTTTGTTCTTTATTTCTTCTCTCATAGCCAGCCCCACCTGTTTTAATAAACTATATGGGCCAATGTGTTTATAGTATGCATACTTATTAAGTGTAAGGTTTTTTTGTTCCAGCCCCGTACCGGGTTGGGGAATATGATTTAATTCTACGCCGGCAAATACTTTGTGATCGTCTTCATAGATCCAGATGTTCATCCCTTTATTTTCTAAACTGTTCGACTTCACCGCCTGCCACATTTTATCCATTAACCGGAAAGCGGTTCCTGCATAATCTTTGTTTATGGCAGTGCCTGAAAAACCATGCACGGCAAGCTCCAGGGGTTTTGTGATGATTTCAATATTCATGATCTGTGCGTTTTAGCTGGTTGCTGAATAAATATACAAAAGTTGAGTTGATGATGTTTTACTGGCAGGAATTCCATTAATGCCCATCTCTTTTCCTTCGTTTTTCTCTTATCGAAATGCCCTACCTAAAAGATATAAATATTATGGAACGGCAAGTATTTTGGCGATGGCAGCTAAAAAATTTAACTAAGAGAAAAACGAAGATAAAGAGATAACGAGCATGTTTCAAATTTGAAGTATTGGAGCTGAATTGATGTTTTGCTGCAGATAAGTGGAATACATTCCACGCAAATTGCCGGAACAATATTTTGATATCTGAATACATTACTCACTTAAAAATTAATCATCATGAAACTCTTATTAACTCTGGCGGCCGGCGCCGTTGTGATCCATCTTCTTTGTACAGAACAGGGAAGGTCTGCTGTTAACAAATTCAAAAAAAGCGCTGAAGACATCGTTGACGACCTTGTTGAAAAAGGCAAGTCATTATTTGGCGATGTTAAAGACAAAGCAGGCAGCGTTCTATAATTTTCACGTGTATTAAAACTGATTTTATGAATCTTAAATTCATTGCGGGCCTCGTGATCGGCGCGGCCATCGTTCATTTCTTTTCTACCGAAGAAGGGAAAGCCCTGATACGCAGGTTTAAAAAAGATGTATCGAAAATAGAAGATGACCTGGCTGAAATAAAAGACAACCTTTTAGACAAAGGCAGGTCATTGATACAGGATGCGGATGAAGAAAAAGATGAAACGGTTATTGTTGTAGTAGAGGGGATGTAGATTTTTTTCTACCCTGCCCCTGAAGGGTTTCTTGAGTTCTCTTTAGGGGCAGGGTAGATCAATCAGTATCAACCGGAAGATAGATCATGAACTTTGCGCCTTTATTCAATTCGCCGATGGCAGTAATATAGCCATTATGATTTTCCGCGATCTTCTTACACAACGCAAGCCCGATGCCTGTTCCTGCATAATCCTGTTTGCCATGCAGCCGCTGAAATAAGGAGAAGATTATTTTTTCATACTGTTGTTCAAACCCGATACCGTTGTCTTCAAAAATGATCTGCACATAATTCCTGTTAGTTAATGAAAGTGGCGGATTCTTTATCTGGTTTTTTGTAACAATATGCGAGCTTATTTTAATATGGGTCTTATCTTCTGAAAATTTCAAAGAATTGCTGACGAGGTTGGCAAACAATTGCCCTAACTGCGTTTGATTACCTTTTATCACCGGAAGTTTTTCGCTTGTAATGGTGGCATGTTTTTCTTCGATCATCAATTCAAAATCCTGCTTTACTTCATCCAGCACAAGATTGAGGTCTACATCGGTTAATTCAGATTTGTCTTTGTCGAGGCGGCTGTAATTCAATAATGCTTTAACCAGCATAACCATTCGTTTGGCAGACCGGTCCAGTTTTTCAAAATATTTTTTTACAAATGCTTCATCAGCATAATTTGTCTGGATCAATTCAGCAAATGTCTGGATCTTTCTAAGAGGTTCCTGAAGGTCATGTGAGGCAACGTAAGCGAACTGTTCCAATTCGCTGTTTTTTATTTCAAGTTCTCTTGTATAAGTAAGTAAACGCTGTTCGTCTAACTTTTTCTCGGTAAGGTCACGGGTTACTTTTGAAAAACCTATCAGTTCATTATTCTTTCCATGCAAAGCAGTGATCACGATCGTTCCCCAAAATTGAGAACCATTTTTTCGCATGCGCCAGCCTTCGTGAATGGCTTTGCCTTTTTCTCTTGCCTCATTTAATAACCTATCCGGCAGGCCGCTCTCACGATCTTCTTTCGTATAAAATATGTCAAACCTTTTACCAATAATTTCGGAAGCAGTATATCCTTTGATATTCTCCGCACCTGCGTTCCAGTTTTCTATGATCCCGTTTTCATTCAACAGTATAATAGCGTAATCCTGTACTTCAGCGATCATTTTATGATATCGCTCTTCACTCATTTTCAGGTGGTCTTCCGCTATTTTTTTTTCGGTCAGATCCCTTGTCACTTTTGAAAAACCAATAACGTTATTATCGTTATCGTGTAATGCCGTAATAGTAATGCTGCCCCAGAATTTTGTTCCGTCTTTTCTTTTTCTCCAGCCTTCCTGTGAGGCACTGCCATTTTTTTCTGCTTTAGCGATCAGTAAGCCTGGTAAATCGTTTGCAAGATCCTCCGGCAAATAAAATATGCTGAAGTGTTTGCCTACTATCTCTGTTTCTTTATACAACTTTATCTTTTCAGCGCCCCTGTTCCAGTTCTGTATAATTCCATTTTTGTCCAGTAAGATGATAGCATAGTCCTGTATCTCCTCGATCATCCTGTGATACAGTTCGTTGTTTTTTTCAAGGGGTGTATTCTTTCTGATTTCTATCATGTTGCGTTTTGGCTGCCGTGTCTTATAGTAACGGTCAATTACCCAGTATTTTTGATAAGATCTTCTCCAGGTCGGCAGGGCTGGCCGGTTTAACAATAAAATCAACAGCACCCAGTTCTTTGATCCTTTGCACAACAGCGTTTTCTGCTGTGGTTGAATACATAAAGATCTTGCAATCCGCCAATTGGGGCAGCTTTTTTAAGTTCGTTAAACATTCAATGCCATTCATTTTAGGCATATTCATATCCAGGAAGATGTAATCAGGCTTCAATTGCCCGTCTGCTAACACGTCTAATGCCGCCACGCCTGTATTAGCCGTAGCATAGGTGATGTTTTTATTAATTTTTTCCAGGGTCATTATAAGCACTTCCTGGTCGTCAAGATCATCGTCGATGAGTAAACATTGCATTATTTACTTCGTTTAATTAAGTGGTAAAGCGGTACTTACTTCTTCAAGATACGATACTTAAAACTGTTTGATCTTTATTTTGAAGGGAAGCTGTTAATAACAGCAAACATTTAATCTCTGCAATTATTGTGCCTTGGGGTTTGTCTATTTACCGCTGCCCCTAAAGGGGTTCTTGAGTTTCTCTTTAGGGGCAGGGGCGCATTAAGATGATAGATAATAGATGACAGTTGACAGAAAAACTCCTGTCAACCGTCATCTATCATCTGTCGCAGAGTTCATGCAGAACCTATTCGTCTCCGCGCCTTCGCGGTGATCTTTTACTTCTCTTACCCACAAAGAAAGCGGGGTATAAAAATACCCCGCATACAACATGAGAATTATAACAAACTTCTTTATTATGGCTTACGCAAATAGATCTTGCCGTAAGTGGAATTTAAAATATATGCAGGCCCTTTACCGGGTTCAGCAGTGATGGAAGTAAAAAAATCTTTGTCAGTTTTATCGGTCAGGGTAAGATCAAGATTGCTTAATATCTGGCCATAATGCGTGGTTGCCTGTAATTTGCCGGTATTGGCCTGAACCACTGTAGCGTCAATACCGCCATACGGTGCATTAACTGTGGCGGGCGCATTAAAGTTTACCAGTTCAACAATACCATAGGTTGCTTTTACATTGGTAGATATATTTACGGGCACTTTTATTTCTATGGTGATCTCCATATCAACACCATCAGATGTCATGCGGTTGCCATGGCCATGTGTGCTGGTATATTCATCAAACAGTTCTCTTGTGCGGAACATGGATTTTTTACCGGATGCATCGATTACAGTGTACCGGTGCGGTAAATGTTTCATGTCGGAGATCTTGTTGCTGATCGTGAGTACGCCATCTGCAGTTTGATCTTCCAGTTTAAATGCAGTATCACTCTCACCGTCATTGATGTTTACCATAGCGGTTACGGATACTTCATTTTTATCCCAGGTACTGATGCGTACCACCTGCGGGTAATCGAAACTAAGCTCCAGTTTATCACCGCTTTTTACCGGATAGGAGCGTGTAAGTTTTGTTTGCGCCAATGCACCCATGGTGATCAGGCAGCAAAAGCAAATGAATATTGTTTTCATAAAATAAAATTCAGTATGAATTGATTTCGGAACAATGGGGTTGATTTGTCAAGAAGGTTAAAAAGGTTAAACAGGGTTAAAAAGGGTTGCGTATTTCTTATTTTAACCCCTTTAACTTGCTTTAACCCTGTTTAACTACTTTAGTTCGTCTTACGCAGGTAGATCTTGGCGTAATCTGATCTGAGTGTCATATCCAGCCCGCCACCGTTCAATTTGCCGGTTACTTTATTGCTGTAGCTGATCATTTCGGCATTGGTATTTTTTTCCAGTTCAATTTTCAGGTCGGCGGCTGCAAGTATTTCGCCGTATGATGTATTCATTTTTATATTTGCTTTGGTAGCAACAGGAATGGCAACATCTACATGGCCATAAATTGACGCGATGGAAACCGGCCCTTTTATATTATCGCTGAATTTCGCATCAACGGAACCATATACTGTTTTTATGGACATCGGGCCCGTTACGTTTTCGAGTTCAACATTGTTGTGCAGAACAGAAATTTCCAGTTCACTTTCCAGGTTATTGAAATGTGCCTTGCCTGCATTATCAACTTTCTGGTAAGTATATGATACACTTATGCCTTTTGGTACCATTATTTTTATCTGGCCGTTCCTTGTTGTAACGCCGGTCACTTCAACAGTAGCGCCTTTATCGGTTACATTAACACCCACACCTGTATTATCAATAACGCCTGAACCGTTGATGGGCCTGAGCCCTTTGGCACGTGGGTCTTCTTCACGGTCGCCCCTGTCTGAACTGATCACGATCTCGCTGCCGTTATATCCTTCCACTTTTACAGAAGAAAGATTGATAACCAGTTTGCCGCTTGATTTTGCGAGTTTATATTCCTGCGCCTGTATGGCGGTAAATGCTGAGAGGATGATGACAGTAGTAAGTATGAGATACTTTTTCATTTTTTGATTTTTTGATTTTGTTAGATTGGGGTTAGAGGCAATACATCTGCGGTGCCGTCATGCATGAACCGGTTTGCTTTTGCAGTTACCTGGATTTAATGTTTGTGATTTTGGTTGAATTATTTTTTATTATGACCGTAAAGTGAATATGCTTGCATACGCGTGATCTTTTACTGCGTCGATGGTGTTGGCGTCTTTTACAATTTTGTCCAGTTCGCTTAAAATAGAAGCTTCTCTCATCTTCGTCAGTATTTCGATCAAACCGATCTGTACCATAGGATCTTTTTGTTTTTGTAAGGATGCAACCAGTTTTTTCTTCACATACGGTTCGCGGTAGAATTTGCTCAACCCATCCAATGCAGCTAACCGTACGTTGGTACTTGGGTCCGTATCCATGGTATTTACCAATGCATCAACAATATCATGGCCCACACTTTTCAGTTCAGCCGCTTTTGAAGCCGCATTGATACGGTCGCCCGGCGATTCCATGTTTTCCAGTTTGGCAAACAATACCTGTTTGCGTGCGCTCAGTTCGTTGTCAACTGCGCTGGTATTAATAATTACCGGCTGCAGTTCATTTTTTACGGGTGCATCAACCGTTGCGGATTTTACTATTGGTTTTTCGGTAACCGTTGCTGCTGCAGTTATTTGTTTTACGGGTTCTTTTTGCATCATCAGAAAAGCAACACTGCCGGCGATCAGGATCAAACAGGCTGCTGCCGCCCAGCGAACCATCTTCATCGGTATAATAAGTGCCTGCTTTTTTTTGCCGGCATCTAACTGTTGCAATTGTTTCTGCAAACGCTCCAGTACGGCAGGATCGGGAACGCGTGTATCAAAACCCTGCTGGTTATTTTCTATAAACTGCTCCAATTCACTTTTCATGCTATGCCTCCCTCTTTAAGCGTTTTCAATATTTTTTGTTTGGCCCTGAAATACTGGATCCTGACGGTGTTGTTGGGCAATCCCAGCAGTTGCGCTATTTCAACCTGCGGGATATTTTCAATCGCATACAACTGGAAGATCGTTCGGTAACCGCCTGGCAGCTGGTCGATCGCTTTTCTTACTTCTTCCATGGTAAACACAAATGCTTTTTCATCAATGGCCTGTTCTTCTTCAACCGTTATTCTCGTGGGTTCCAGCTCAACCAGTTTCATTTTCTTTCTTCGTATCAGGTTGATGGATTTATTGATCGCGATCCTTTTCACCCATGCCCTGAATCCGCCCGTATTCTGAAAACCTGTAATGGCCTGAAAAGCCGCTAAAAAAGTTTCCTGTAAAATGTCTTCCGCTTCCGCCGTATGGTTCACCAAACGGTAAATGGTATTATACACTTCTTTGGAATACAGGTTATACAGCTGTGTGTAACCCGAGGCTTCGCCTCTTTTACACATGTCTATTATCTCCTCATGTTTTTGTATCGTCTCAGGGAATTCCAAAAGCTGTCAGCTGTGTTGTATGATTATCTAATCGCAGAAATTGTTTGAATGTTACAGGGGAGGGGAATATTTTTTTCCGGGCCACTGTAATTGGGGGTAAAAGTATGATAAGGAGGTGGAAGTAAATAGAGTAGATAAGGTATATAAAGTAAGAGGTTGGAATACGTTTCTTTTCTGCCCCTGCCCCTGAAGGGGTTATTGAGCTTAACTTTTTTAACCTTATTTAACCAGTTTAACCTTTTTAACCCTTCTCTTCTAAAGCATCCTCACTCAAAATATACCCTTTCCCATGCAGGTTCGTTATCCTGATATGATTGTCTAAGGAAAGATGTTTGCGTAAGCGGGAAATGATCACATCCATGCTGCGGCGGTTAAAATAATCATTGCTGCCCCATATCTTTTTCAATGCAGTTTCGCGGTCAACCAGTTTGTTCTTGTGGTGAACGAGCAGGAGCAGCATATCAGATTCTTTGGCAGTGAGTTTATACTCCGCACCGGCAATATTGAGTGTTTGATTCTGAAAATGAAAAACAGATGCGCCGATCGTGATCATGTGATTGGTATCTGCCTGTTGCACATGCGCCGTTCTTTTCAAAACCGCATTGATCCTTGCCACGAGTTCTTCTTCATCAACCGGTTTTAGGATATAATCATCACAACCGAGTGTGAAACCTTTGAGCCTGTCGACCTTCAACGTTTTTGCTGTTAAAAAAATAAACGGCACTTTAAAGGTTGAAGCGGATATTTCGCGCGCCACATCAAACCCGTCCAGTGAAGGAAGCATCACATCGAGAATACATAAAGCGTAGGGGTTTTTGTTGATGAGTGTAACCGCTTCCTGCCCGTCTTTTGCCCAGGTAACCGTGAACCCTTTCATACCAAGGTATTCAGAAAGGATATAGCCAAGGTTCTTATCATCCTCCACCAATAATATTTCCGTATTATTTTGCATGCGGGGTACAAGGTAATATTATTATAAACTCGCTTCCCTTGCCCGGCTTACTCTCAACCGAAATTGTTCCGCCATGCGCTTCAATAATTGATTTTACATAACTTAACCCGATACCGTAACCCTTTACATCATGCAGGTTGCCGGTATGCGCGCGGAAAAAACGTTCAAATACCTGCTGCTTTGTTGCTGCATCAAAGCCAATGCCTTTATCGGCGATCCATACAATGATACCATTGTCAACATTCCTGCTCGAAATGGTGATATGCGCCGGGCCGTTTGAATATTTGAATGCATTGTCTGCGAGACTGTAGATCACGCTCTGTATATGTGTTTCATCAGCATAGATCATATGCTGGTCCGCCTCTAAATATAATTCGATCGTTGCTTTTTGTTCCTGCCGTATCAGTTCAAGGTTATCAACGGCTGAACGGATGGCGGCATGAAGGTCTATTTCTTTTTTGTCGAGCTGCAGTTGTTTCCTTTCGAGTGAAGAGGTCTGCAGCACCTTATCAACCAGTTTGGTCAGCCTGTCGGTTTCCTGCTGTATGCTTTGCACGTATGAAATATATTTATTGTTTTCTTTGATACCCGGTTGTTCAGCCAGCATTTTCGACGCGATGGAAATGGTGAAGAGCGGTGTCTTTAATTCATGCGTCATATTATTCACAAAATCATTTTTGATCTCAGCGATCGTTGCCTGTTTTTTAATGATCGCCAGCATGGCCATAAAACAAAAAAGAAGGATCAATAAGGTCAACGTCAAAATAAGAACGAGCGGCAATAAGGATAGCCACAGGTATGCCGGTTTTGAGGGAAGAAATATTTTTACAAAAAAATTATACTCTCCCGCAGCACCGAAAGGGCCGAGCCGTAACCTGGTGGTACTGAGACCCTCATTATATCTTGTATCACTGCTCCACGATAAACTATCATTGGGTTGAATTGCCCATCCCGGAAGATTTTTATTTTTGGTTACTGCATAAACAAAATCTGCAGGGATATCATTGGTTTTGAATACTGAATCAATTCTTTTCGCCAGAAAAGTTTGTGCGAAAACAATCGTTGAACTGTCTGTTGGAAGCGGATCGATAAAATCTTTAACCACTTCCTGGTTAAAAGAGCGCACAACATAGAAAAGCCTGTCGTTAAAATCTTTTTCTTTTCCCGTGTAAGCATTATTCAGCAATACAAGCTGAACAAGAACCAATATGATAAATACGGAAGGAATGATGTAAAAAACCTGTTTCCTTGTAAGCGCCAATATTTTCATACACTCAAGATAACTGTAAAACTCATTTTTAAACAACCTGTGTAACATCCTGTTAACATATTTAACCTTTGGTTGAGTATTATGTTTTTTATGTAACACAAAACGAAAGTGCAACAGGCTAATTTGCGGCAGCAAGGTTCTATTTCATGCGGAGATAGAACAGGTTTAAAAGCCCTGTTTCTTTAGACAAGGGCTTTTTTTTATATTTAATAAACGCTAACCATTATGAGAAACAACATGAGGCCTCTTCATGCAGCAGCTTTGCTGTGTATTATTTCCATTAATAATTTATCTGCCCAATCAACAAAAAAACAACCGGTGCTTGGCGTACGCTCAGCACAGATCATTGAAGTGAACGGGTTCAGGTTTAAAGATCTTAACCGCAACGGTAAACTGGATAAGTATGAAGACTGGCGATTAAGCAATGAAGAACGCAGTAAAGATCTTTTGTCGAAAATGACTGTGGAAGAGAAAGTAGGTTTTATGCTCATCAGTTCGGCTGGGTTGAAAAATGAAAATTCTTTTAATGCACCCGCAGGCGGCGGGGGCAACAGGAACCAGCCGGTAACAAGTGATTTTAATGAAGAGGACAGGATCACAGAAACAAATACGTTTACGCGTAAACCGCTCGGTGCACCCATGATGAATATTGCCGGAACAACAAAGGGCGTAACCGTATTTCATCTCAGGCATTTTATTTTGCGAGCCAATACCACAGCAAGGATAACAGCAGAATGGTCGAATAAATTACAGGCGCTTTGTGAAAGCGATGGATTGGGAATACCGGCGATCGTAGCATCCAATCCACGGAATCATTTAACAAAAGATGCATCGGTAGGATTAAGTGTGGGTAAAACCGTTTTCTCTACATGGCCCGGTGAGTTGGGTTTATCAGCCATGCGTGACTTGAAATTAGTAAGAGAATTTGCAGACATCGCAAGACAGGAATGGGCAGCTGTGGGTTTGCGCAAAGGGTATATGTACCAGGCCGACCTGAGTACAGAACCGCGCTGGCAAAGGATTGAAGGAACATTCGGAGAGAGCTCGGAATGGGTAGGAAAAATGATCACAGAGATCGTACTTGGTTTCCAGGGGAATAAATTAAATGAGCGATCGGTTGCCGTAACTACTAAACATTTTCCCGGTGGCGGTGCAGGTGTAGGTGGCCAGGATCCGCATTTTGAATGGGGAAAGAATGAACATTTTCCAGGCGGGATGTTTGAAAATAACCTGATACCATTTAAAGCGGCGATCAAAGCAGGCACTTCGGCCATCATGCCGTATTATTCAATACCGCTTGACCTGAAATATGAAAAGATAGCATATGCCTATAATAAAGCAGTGATACATGACCTGCTGAGAGTACAGTTAGGATTCAAAGGGATCATCAATTCCGATACCGGCCCGATCGAAATGATGCCATGGGGCGCAGAAGATCTTTCCATAACAGAACGATATAAAAGAACATTGGAAGCAGGTGTGAATCTGTATTCCGGAACAGCTGACCCCACAAAACTATTGGAAACAGTAAAAAGCGGAATGGTAGATATGAAACTGATCGACAGTTCTGTTTATCGTTTACTGATGGAGAAATTTACGCTCGGCCTTTTTGAGAATCCATATGTGGATGTTGATGCCGCAGAAAAAATTGTGGGCAATGCAAAATTCCAGGAACGCGCTGATCTTGCTATGCGCAAATCGATCGTATTGCTGCGCAATGAAAGCGGCCATCTTCCGCTAAAACCCAAAATGAAAATATATTTTGAAACATATTACCAGCAAAGAAATGCAAGCGCCAATAATGTATTCGTTGATAAAGATGGAAAATATGATATCAGTTTTGTAAAAACACCGGAAGAAGCCGATATGATCGTATTATGGATCACACCGGCGCCTGCTCCATTGTTTGCATCAACCGGCGCGCCTTTATATTTATCCTTATCAAAGAATGGCGTGGATGTGAATTATATCAATACACTCACAGCCAAAAAACCAACGGTCATGGCCATCAATTATACCAATCCATGGGTTATTGATGAAGTATATGATGCAAGAACAAAAGTCAATATCAGATCCGTACTGGCAACATTCAATACAACAACGGACGCATTGCTGGATGTGATCACAGGCAAGTTTAACCCTACAGGAAAAATGCCTTTTACCACGCCGGTTTCTGAAGAAGCGGTTGCCAAACAGTTATCTGATGTGCCGGGTTATATGAAAGGCAAGGAGTATGCGTTGTTTAAGTATGATGAGGGGATGAGGTATTTGAGTAGAAAAAGTAAATAGGGTAGAAAAGTAATTGCTGGCGGAACTGGTTGCAGGATTTTTTTGAAACACATAGGTACATAGGAGTAGGAAAAGGGCACAATAGATGATCGCTATGTACCCTTTGTTTTAACCTATGTACCTATGTGTTTCATTTTTCATCATTAGCGGTGATTCCTGTAAATTTATGCAAACCCTTCCGCATGACAGTAAAAGAGATCATGGCCGAACTGCAAGCTAAAGGCAGCGAAAGCATTAAAAAAATACTGCTGAAACACGGCGTTAAAGAACCATTCTTCGGTGTTAAAATAGAATACCTCAAACCGATACAGAAAAAAATAAAAACAGATTATCAGCTGGCGAAAGATCTGTATGCCACCGGCAATGCGGATGCCATGTATCTCGCAGGATTGATTGCCGATGATGAAAAAATGACAAAGGCAGACCTGCAGGCATGGGTAAAGCAGGCGCTATCACAAAACATTTCCGAATATACGGTACCATGGGTAGCGGTTGGCAGCAAACATGGATATGAACTGGCGATTGAATGGATCGATTCGCCCAAAGAATATATTGCAGCCGCAGGATGGGCAACGTTGAGTGAACTGGTTTCATTAAAACCGGATCATGAACTGGATATTGCGGGTTTAAAAAAATTGATCGCAAGAGTGGAAAAAAATATTCATACAGCGCCTGCCAACCGTGTACGTTCCGCTATGAATCGTTTCCTGGTTGCGGTTGGTTCGTATGTAATTCCTTTGAACAAAGAAGTTGTTGCCGCTGCAAAAAAGATCGGGCCGGTAACCATTGATACAAATGGCACAGCGTGTAAAGTTCCCTATGCGATCGATTACATTAAAAAAGTGGCGGACAAAGGCGGCTTAGGAAAGAAAAAGAAAATGGTGAAGTGCTAGAATTTAAAATCAGAAATCTCAAATCAAAAATTAAATATGCGCAAACTCATCGTACAGGAATGGCTCACATTGGATGGTTACGCTGCCGACAAAGACGGCGAGTTATTTTTTGTTGAATCGAAGGAACTGAATAAATATGCCGACTATGATGTATTGAAGTTTCTCGAATCAATTGATACTATTTTACTAGGGGCTGTTACGTATAAACTATTTGTTGATTTCTGGCCAACTGCCACAACCGGCCAGGAGCTCATTGCAGATAAATTAAATGAAACCGATAAAATTATCTTTTCAAACACTATCACCCATGCACCATGGGGTAAATGGAAAGAAGCAACTGTAATAAACGGTGATGCAGTGGCAGCGGTCAGGAAATTAAAACAGCTGGAAGGAAAGGATATGATCTTATGGGGCAGTATCTCGCTTGCGCAATCATTGATGAAAGAAAACCTGATCGATGAATATCATATCAATATCTGCCCGCTGATCATCGGGCAGGGGCTTGCATTTTTTCCAAATGATATTCGCGTAATAGATCTTGAATTGCTTGAAATGAAAAAGTATGATTCGGGATTGATCGTATTAAAATATCGATCTAAAAAAACTTCCTGATCAGCTTCTTTTCCGGTAACTATAGATCGCCCATGCATTCAATACAACTGCAAAACCTGAAATGATGAGCAGTTGCTGTTTAATATCTGCCAGGCCACTTCCTTTTAATACCACCATCCGCATTACTTCTATAAAATAAGAAACAGGATTGAACCGCGTGATCCATTGCGCCCATTCTGGCATGCTGTCGATGGAAGTGTAGAGGCCACCCATCAAAATAAATATCATCATGATAAAAAATGAGATCAGCATAGACTGCTGCTGTGTTGCTGCGTAAGTAGAGATCAACAGGCCGAGCCCCAGTACAGCCAATAAATAAACAGCGGCGAAAATATAAATGGTTGCAAAACTTCCAACAGGAATGATGCCATATACCACGCGTGCTACTACAAACCCTAATGTCATAACCACCAGGCCCAATATCCAGAAAGGGATCAGCTTGCCGAGAATGAAATGATATTTTTTAATAGGTGTTACATTGATCTGTTCGATCGTACCGATCTCTTTTTCGCGCACAATATTGATGGCTGTAAGATTTACGCCGATCATCGTAAGCAATAAAACCAATATACCCGGCACCATAAAAAATTTATAATTCATCAATGGGTTGAACCAGTTGGATGAAGTGATCTCGATCGTTGGCTCGGGGCTGAATTTTGGAAACTGGATCCACTGCATCCTTACTTCGCGGTTATAATCCTGTATGATGCTTCGCAGGTAAGCGCTTCCCAGCCCGCCTTTAACACCATTGATGGCATTCACCGCAATAAAAAGCGTAGACGCATCTTCACGCACTAATTGTTTTTCAAATTGCTGCGGTATTTCAAGAATAAGATCGGCGCGGTCCTTTTCAATTTCACCAAACGATTGCCGGTAACTGTTTCCGTAATCAACCAGTTTAAAATAACCTGATGCAGTTATTTTATTGATCAGCTGGCGCGAATAAGTAGAATGATCATGATCCGCAACTGCTAATTGAATATTTTTTATTTCATAATCGGCCGCCATGGGTAAAATGATCAATTGTATAACAGGCAACAGAAAGATCATGCGGATAATGGCCGGGTCGCGGAAGATCTGGCGGAACTCTTTCTGCAATATGAATTTCAATGTTCTCATGCCAGCCGTATTTTAAATTGTTTGAAAGCCATGCCGAGAAAAAATAACATCATACCAAAAAGTACCAGTGTTTCTTTCCAGACCGCTTCAATGCCTACGCCTTTGATCATAACCGACCGTACAATGATATAATACCACTTGGCAGGAACAATATTTGAAATTATCTGCAACGGTTTCGGCATGTTTTCAACCGGGAACATAAAACCGCTGAACATAACAGTGGGCAGGAACATACCCACCAGCGAAATGAACATAGCAGTCTGCTGCGATGAAGCGCCCGTAGAGATCAATAAGCCTAATGAAAGGGATACGATGGTGAATAAAATACTTTCCGACATTAACAACACAATACTTCCATTGATCGGCACATCCAGCACAAACACACTCAGCAATAAAATACTGATGATGTTTACGATCGATAATAATAAATACGGAATTGCTTTTGCAATAATGATCAGTAATGGTTTAAGAGGGGAGACAAGCATGATCTCCATCGTACCCATTTCTTTTTCTTTTACAATGGTGATCGCTGTCATCATCGTACAAACCAATAACAGCACCATCGCCATTACACCGGGAACAAAATTATACGCGCCTTTTAATTGCGGGTTATACAACATCCGTATTTCGGTGTTGATCGTATACGGCAGTTTTTTATCCTGCGTGATCCGATCCTGGTAATCAAGAATGACAGCGCCTGCATAATTGACCAATGTATTGGCCACGTTAGGATCGCTCGCATCGGCCACTAACTGTACCTGTGCTTTATTCTGGTGCTCCAGGTCATCAGAGAAATGTTCCGGTATCACTACCGCCAGTTTGATGGTTCCTTTCTTAAAAGCCTCAGAAATATCGTTGTAACTGTGCAGGTTGGATTGTAATTCAAAATACTGGCTCGCATCCAACTGCTGTATCAGCGCCGCTGATGCGGCATCATGTGCATTATCCAGGACAGAAAATTTCGAATTCTTTACTTCATTGGTCAATGCAAAACCAAATATCACGATCTGCACAATGGGCATAACAAGCAGTATCAGCATCGTTTTCCTGTCACGGAAAATATGGTAAAATTCTTTTCGTATAAAACTTATAAACTGTTTCATCTGCTTATTTAACCGTTAAACGCTTACTACTTTATTTACTTTATATACTTTATTATGCCTAACCATCCGAACGTGTTGCCTTTCTTGCCAGTTGCAAAAACACCTCATCCATACTTTCCGCATGATATTGTTCTTTCAGTTTTGCCGGCGTATCCAATGCTTCGATTTTCCCATCCACCATGATCGATACGCGGTTGCAGTATTCAGCTTCATCGAGATAATGCGTGGTAACAAAAACAGTAATGCCCCGGGCGGATGCTTCATAGATCATGTTCCAGAATTCTCTTCTTGTAACAGGGTCAACGCCACCTGTCGGCTCATCCAGGAACACAATATCCGGTTCGTGAAAGATGGCAACTGAGAAAGCGAGTTTCTGTTTCCATCCAAGCGGTAATGACCTTACCAATGCATTTGCTTCATTGGTAAGATGAAGCTGTTGCAAAAGTTTTTCCGTTTTTTCTTTGATGAAAGAATCGCTCTTACCATAAATGCCGCCATAGAAACGGATATTTTCTTTTACCGTCAGATCCTCGTACAAAGAAAATTTCTGGCTCATATAACCGATCTTTTTTTTGATCGATTCATTCTGCTTGAACACATCAAAACCGGCAACAGTGGCTTTCCCCGATGTTGGCAACGATAATCCGCAAAGCATCCGCATCGCTGTTGTTTTGCCGGCGCCGTTCGCGCCAAGAAAACCAAAGATCTCGCCCTTGCTTACCTCGAACGAAATTGCATCTACTGCAACAAAATCGCCAAAGCGTTTGGTAAGCTGTTCTGCCGTAATTACTTTTTCGTTACCCATTATTTTTCATTAATGCGATAAAACAATCTTCGATATCCGGTTTTACTTCCTTTGATACAGTATTTGGCGGCATAGTAATATTATCAACACCCTCTTTCAGAACAACATGATGAAATTCACCAAAAGGATATGCATCCTGCACGCCATTGATACTTTTCAACTGATGCAGCAGATCCAGCATGTTGGCGCTTTTTACGGCAAATAATTTTCTGCCGAACTGTTGTGTAATGCCTTCCGGTGTATTGATCTGTAAAATTTTTCCTCCCTGGATCAGTGCCACGCGGTCGCAGCGGCTCGCTTCATCCATATACGGCGTGGAAACCAAAATGGTGATGCCCTGTTGTTTTAACCCTTTCAGCATTATCCAGAATTCTTTTCTCGATACGGCATCCACACCGGTAGTAGGCTCATCAAGAAATAAAACGGTTGGCTTATGTATCAACGCACAACACAATGCCAGCTTCTGTTTCATGCCGCCGGATAATTTTCCCGCACGGCGGTCTTTAAACGGCGCGATCTGTTCATAAATATCTTTGATCAAATGATAATTTTCTGAAACGGTCGTATTGAATATCGTTGCAAAAAATGCAAGGTTCTCTTCAATCGACAGGTCGGGATACAATGAAAACTTCCCCGGCATATAACCCACTTTGTTGCGGATGGATCTGTAATCTTTCACCACATCATTTCCATCAACTACTGCATTGCCTTTGTCGGCAAGTAATAAAGTGGTCAATATCCTGAACAGGCTTGTTTTACCGGCGCCATCCGGTCCGATGATGCCAAACAGTTCCCCCTGTTCAACATGGAACGACACATCATCCAATGCCGTTACAATGGATTTTTTGGTACCGTAAGTTTTGGTGATATGGTCAACAGTTACAGCCGGCATTATTGAAATTTTATTTCTCCATACATGCCGATCTTCAGCAGCCCGTCATTCTTTACTTTTATTTTAACGGCATACACAAGATTGGCGCGCTCATCTTTTGTCTGAATGGTTTTTGGCGTGAACTCTGCTTTATCCGAGATCCACGTAATGGTTCCCGCATATTCGGTGTAAGCATCTTTTCCTTTATCTGTAAACACTTTCACAGATTGCCCGAGTTTGATGACAGATAATTGATCACCCGTTACATAAGCGCGTAAAGTGATGTACGACAGGTCGGCAATTTTATACAAAGCTTTGCCTGCTGCAGTAACTTCGCCTTCTTCAGCATATTTGGTGATCACGGTACCTTTGACCGGGTTGGTAATATTTGAACGCTGTATCTCGTCGTTCAGTTGTGCGGCCCTTTTTTCCAATGGCGCGGCTTCGCTGAGTACACTGCGGTTTTGTGTGCTCGTATTATTTTCCTGTACATTGATCTGCTGTCTTGTTACCGCCATTTGTTTGTTCTGCGCATCAACCTGGAATTTGATATCATCTAACTGTTTGCCCGTAGCGGCATCCAGTTTTACCAATCGCTCAATACGTGCCTGTTCATGCAAAAGATTTTGTAACTGCGTTTGCTGTACTGCGAGTTGATCCTGCAATAATTTTATTTGCGGCATTACATCCTGCGTTTTCTGGTTCAATGCGCTGATGCTTGCTTCAACCTGTTCTTTCTGCAGCGAAATATTCAATGCATCTATTTTACCGATCACGGCTCCGGCGGCGATAGTGTCTCCTTCGTTTACTGCAAACTGCGTAAGGCGGCCGGGTAATTCTGAAGACACGATCGTTTCATCCGCTTCAAAATTTCCTTCTGCATCAAATTGATTTTTCTTGCTGCTGCAGGCAAATAGAAAGAACAGCATGAACAATAAAGTAAGTTGTTTCATATGTTGTATTTATGCGTTATGCGTTATGCGTTATGCGTTATGCGTTATGCGTTCAGATTTATTTTCCGGTTATGAGCTGCAGGTTAACCTGCGCCTGTAATAATTGCAATTGATGTGTGATGAGTAACTGCCTCGCCTGATCCTCTGCATTTACTTCGCGCAAATAATCATTTGCCGTGATCACGCCATTCTCTAACTGCGCATTGGCTGCCGTTTTTACGGATACACGCAGGTCAATGATCTCACGGTCGGAAGAGATCAACTGTTGCAGTTTACTGATCTCAGACTGTTGCTGCTTAACCTGTGTTTGTGTATTTAACAGAAAAGTTTCTTTCTGTACATCAACCGATTGTCTGTTGATCTCTACCAATTGTTTTTCTTTTTTTGCAGTATACAAACCGCCAAGCGACCAGTTAACACGCAACCCGCCGATGCCGTATGGTTCAAAAGAATTTTTTAGAAGATTCAACCCGGGCCTGCCATAACCGCCCTGCACAAATGCGCTTGCTTTCGGAAGGTTCTTTGCATTGATCAACTCGTTCTGTTGCTGCAGCAATAGATTTTGTTTTGCATACAGATCCAGTTCAGGGCGGGTGATGTCTTCGCTCATTGTTGTTTCAGCCAAAGGTTTTTGCAAAACAACAGATGCGGGCAATGAGTGCTGCATGAACAGGCCCAGTACATCGATCATACCTTTTCTTGATGCGGCCAATTCAATTTTATGCTGCTCATTTTTCAGCAACTCCGCTTTCAGCACATCTACGTTCGATCGCAACGCCACACCATTATCTACCTGCGCCTGTACTTTTTTAATTCCGGTGTTGAGGTCGTCTTTGATCAGTTCAACCTGTTTCAGTTGTTCATCGATATATAAAATGCTTACATAGATCTGGTTGATGCGTTGTTTAAGCTGGTATAATTCCACTTCTACTTTTTGGCCTTCAACAGCGGCATTCAGGTTTTGTAATTGCTGTTGTTGTTTGATGAGGCCGCCATCATACAATACCTGGCTTACATCGGCTGTGATCTTGTATTGATCTTTGCTCAGCGGTTCAATGTTGATACCGGGAACAGGAATGCTGATACTCGTAACATCCGTTTGATAACTCGCCTGTCCGTTAATGCTTACCTGTGGCAGGTTTCCTTTGCTGAGATTATCGATCGTAAGGCTCGCGGTTTGCTGAACCAGTTTTTTTTGCCTGATAGCCGGATAATGTAAGCGCGCCGAATCATACACCTGCTGCATGGTCAGGTTCTGCGCCGATAAAAAAATAGGGCAGAGTACGGCAATGATCCATATCTGTTTCTTTAACCACGTAGTTAAATACTGCATAAAAAAATTATTTTCTGATTGCATCGAATATAAATTGAGGCATTGCTTTTTTTCGTTGCTCCATAGCCAGCTGAAATTGAAGCGCATCTATTCCGAGTATCGCACTTAACAACGGCTTACCCAAAAATGGAAATATGCACAGGCCCATCATGTTCATGATCAGGTGTACAGGGCTGATGGGTTTGATCTTTCCCGACTTTACTTCTTTTTCTATCTGTGCTGTGAATTTGTGCAGGTCGGGAAGGCCTCCGCCAAACATTTTCGCGATCATTACAGATGGCTGTTTGTGCAGCTCATTCAGTATAAATATTGGCAGGTAAGGGTTTTGCGAGATAACGCTGATGTACTGGTCGCAAAACTGCTCTATTTTTTCATACAAGGAAAGATCGGAAAGCAGGAGCGATTTGATCCTTGGGATCAGATTCCCCATAACTTCTGTAAAGATCGTTTCAAATAGCTGTTCCTTGCTTTTAAAATAATAATGCAGCAGTGCTTTGTTTATGCCGGCTTCATCCGCAATATCCTGCATGCGTGCACCGGCCATGCCTTTGGCAATAAATACTTTCCTGGCCGCTGCCAGTATCTTTTCTTCTGCACCGGTATCTTTATTTCTTTTCGCCATAATTAACCAAATGGTTAACAAAGGTAAAAAAGATCGGTACGCCACCAATTTTATTTTCAGGTTGCCACAAGCAAAACAAAGCCCCATATTTCTATGAGGCCTTGTCAAATTCATTTCATATTCTATTATCTTCCCGGTGAAGGCACTGCATGCCCGATATTTTTATCCGCCCATTTAATGAACCATTTCATGTTTGCCTGATCCTGGTGGCCCTGGTCGTGCTGGCGCCAGGCGAGTTGCCCATCGATCAGCGGCGTATTTACAGGCGGCATCTTTTCAGTAGTATAATCATTCGATACGCCAAGGTCTTTTGCACCCAGTAATTTATACACAGAACCGGCAGCAACCGTTGCCATATAACTTCCCTGGTGATCCAGCCACTTTGCATCGCCCTTTTCAGGAATGCCGTAACTGATAAAAGCCAATCGCGGTGCGCACATAGCGATCAGGTCGTGCGAATCCACCGGGATATCTCCTGCATTCCTGCTTCCGAAGCCGGCTTCTGATGCGCCGTATTTCATATAGTTCCCTGCCATCCAGTAATATTCTCCGCCGGTAAGGCTTTCAACAGCTTCTCCAAAATTGCGCCTGCTTAATTTCGCTCCGCCCTGTCCGGATGAACCAACCAATGCCATAGAAAATTTGGGTTCATATGCCAATGTAACCAATGCAGCTTTGCCATAACGGGAAACGCCTTCAATGCCAACATGTTTACTATCAACACCGGGTTCAGAAGCTTCTAAATAATCCAATGCTCGCGCTGCTCCCCATGCCCATGCGCGTAATGCGCCCCAATCATCCGGTTTGCGTGGCTGCCCTTTATTCACCAGTCCAATAATACCGCGTGTTAAACCCGCGCCATTATCTGCCTGTATGCTCGCAGGGTTAACGAACGCAAACCCCCAGCCATCAGCAATTAATTGATCAACAGATGGGGGGTCATTATTTACACCCGCTACACCCGGAATATCAGGAGTAGGTGGCGGTGGCGCAGGCGGCGGGCCAAATGCAAAACCGGTACCTGCAGGCAAAGTAACCGGGTTATATCCTGGATGTTCATCAAAGATCGCTTTCAATGCAGGGTCGCCCGATAATAAATTCTTTAAAGCATTATTCAAAGTGGCAAGCTGCGCGGGATTTGGCTGGCTTGGTGCGGGCCAGCGTGAGGGGCCAAACATTATCAACAGAGGAACAGGGCCTTTTGCATTTGAAGGAAGTACCAGCATCATTTCTATGTTCACATCAATTTGCGGATAAGAAGAATTATCCACGTGGCCGATCAGTTGTTTGGCGATCACGGGCACACGGCTGATCATTTCTCTGTCTGTCGTTTTTACTTCCCATTTTACAGACGGTATGTTTTTAGGAACACGGCCATATACTTCTCTATCCATGTCTTCCACTATTTCCGGCCGGCGCTCTTTCCACCACGCATCTGCCGTGGTAACTTTTTTGCCATTCTTTAATGTAAGTATATCCGGCAGGTTAGGGAAGGGGTTGGCCAGCGCTTCATCATAATTTGCATGGTTGGGATCTTTGTCGTTGCCACTCGGGCCCGGACGGAGTTTGATAATACCCAGTTGATCCATCATGTTCTTATGATCCTGTTCAGCCGTAAAAGTTACCGGCGTATTCTGCGCGCTGCTGCGTAATACTATCAACAATAGAAAAAAGAATATCTTTTTCATGTTCGTGTTTTTATAGATAATTATTTACTACGATTCAGTTTAGTTATCAGAACAATAAATTGCAACCGGTTGTAATACCTGTAATTTTATTTTACAGGTTATAAATATTGTCTTTTTAGCTGACTGATTGTTCCTTTTTGAAACAATTTATGTAATCCATTGCATAAACAGGGTCAAAGCGTAAACATTTTTGGTTTGATGGTCGTTACAAATAAAAAGGCCCCACATTTTGTGAGGCTTCTTAATTTATTTTTTA
>JABDAP010000005.1 GCA_013289065.1 Bacteroidota bacterium
TTGAGATCATCTGTTAATGAATAGCCATATAAAGCAAGCAATTTATTTTTTTCTTTGTCCCAGTTACGGATGCTGTCGAAATAATTTGGCCCGTAATTATGCAACAGCTGAAGCAACACAATATTTTTATGAACACAGAGCGGATGTTCCGTATCGCTTTGGCAGGTGCAGCTGGTATCAAAATTCCGTTCTTCATTTTTCTGGATCACCACTTTGAACTGTTCGCCTTCAAATTCCAGTTCAGCCAATACACGTTCATCTTTTGCTTCAATGATATTACTTCGGGTACTGCGTAAATAATTTTCTGCTGTTTCAAAATTTTCCTGTGCCGATAACATGCGTATCAGTTTCAGCTCAAGCTGTTTCATTTTCACAACGGTGTGGCGCTGGTCGTAAATAGTTTCTTTATCACCCAGTAAGTTTTTGTCGAGCATATCCTGCAGGTGAAACAATGCGCCTGCTTTATGGCGGCAGATCTCAGAAAGGTTATATGGACAACTGCAGCGAAGTGATAATGTTTTTGGGTCTTTAAACTGGTTGATATGCACTTTATAAAAAGTTGCATAACCATCATCTTTTACACGAAAGATAACAGATGCCATCAGGTCATCATATTCTATCAGCTCCACATTGCCCAATGCATGGATCTTTTTTCCCCGACGGATCACTTCCTCGGTACCGCTGTTATAGATATGTTTTACGAGATAAGGTAGCGCCATACATTTAGTCTGAAGCCTGGAGTTAGAAGTCTGGAGTCAAGAGATCAGGATCAATACTTCAGACTCCAGTCTTCTAACTTCAGACTCATTCAAGGGCAATTTGCAAAAGTAAAGGAAAGAGGGCCGGTTTCCGAAAAGAAATAAAAAAATAATCCCCGAAAAGTGTAGAAATCAGGTTGTCTTTTATGGAATTTAACCAGCTGTTGGGAAATGTGAAGTAGCCATCTGTTCAAATCAAACCGTTTCAACAACCAGGTCGCCGTTTTTATAAAACGGAAGCGTATTCGCTACATCTTTTGTAACACAATATTCAAGATCAGATTCCAGCCCGTATGATGCCAGCCGGTGCCAATGTGTAGTATTACGTATAAAGCTGAACATATCTTTTTTATGCAGCCCATACATATTTGATGCCATCAGGCTGCTGTCGCAATGGATCGTAAAATGATCTTTCACTTCATCGATCACAGCGCCTGCAAACAATGTGTCTTCGAGGTTAAACCTGTCTTTCCAGGCAGAGCAACCCAGTATCACATTTTTATCCTGCGAAACAAGATGATCACAAACAGCCGACAGGTTTGGGAATGAACCGGTAACTACTTCAGCGGCGCCGTTGTTAAGCGCCATATGTAATAACCTGGTGCCGTTAGTAGTGGTAAGCACTAATGTTTTTCCCTCAATAAATGAACGTGGGTATTCAGCGGGTGAGTTTCCGTATGACAAACCCGGTATTATTTTACCATCACGTTCACCCGCAGTAATGCCACCGGTATTTTTTCCGATCTGGATACATTGTTCTACCGAATCAACCGGTATCACTCTTGCAGCTCCATTATACAAAGCAGTGGCGATCGTAGATGTTGCACGGAACACATCGATGATCACTACTACGCTGTTGGTAATATCATAGATATCCAACAACCGTGGCGACAGAACGGTATGAAGTACAGGTTTTTGTTTCATGCACCGCAAAGATAAATGCTGCGGGTGAATATTGAACAGAGAATGGTGAATAGTGAATGGTGAATAGTGAGACTTTCTAATGTAACTCCAGACTCCAGACTTCTAACTCCAGACTTTTGACTGTTCATCACTTTTTCGTCAATATCAACAACTCGTTCGCATGTATTTCAGTAACATAACGCTTGATACCTTGTTTATCTGTATAATTTTTATTGATCAGTTTTCCTTCAATGGCCACTTCTGTTCCTTTTACGAGATATTTTTCAGCGATCTCCGCCAGTTTACCCCAGGCCGTTACATTGTGCCATTGCGTATCTGTTACTTTTTCGCCCTGGGCATTTTTGTAGCTTTCATTGGTAGCTACACTCAGGTTAGCTACTTTTTTTCCATCGGCAATGGTTTTTATTTCAGGCATTTTTCCAAGATGGCCGATCAGTTGCACTTTGTTTTTAATTGCGTTCATAGCAGTTCAGTTATAATAATTAAATAAGTACGATAAAAAATATCGCTGTTAACTGAACAAATATGACTTTGCCAAAAGACGACAACAGGTAGTTAAGCGTTTACTTTCGTATGTAAGTATTTGTAAACGGGTAACCATCTCTCCGCGCCATCTGCTTTTTTTTACCGCAGAGGCGCAAAGAGCGCGGAGATTATGCAGAGAGGGGGGTGTATAAAATGGTTGTTTCAATATAACTTCTTTTAACTTTGTTCTCCATGAAAAAACAATGGATCCCACATCCAACAATTTTACAAGGGCAGCTGGTTGACCTGATCCCATTGGAAAAAGAACATTTTGCAGAATTATTTCTCGCATCATCCGATAAAGAACTTTGGGAATTTGTTCCAACCAACTGTTCTGTTAAAGAAACATTTGATGCCGCTTACTCAACTGCATTGGCCGAAAGGGAAAAAGGAAATGAATACCCGTTTATCATCATTCACAAAAAAACAAACAGGATCATCGGCTCCACAAGATTGTTTGAAATATTCGCTGAACACAAAAAACTGGAGATCGGGTGGACCTGGATAACCCGCGAATACTGGGGCACATCTGTAAACCTCGAATGCAAATTATTATTACTCGGTTTTTGTTTTGAAAAATCAGGCGCTGTCCGTGTTCAGCTAAAAACAAAAGATACCAATTTACGTTCACGAAAAGCCATTGAAAAGATCGGTGCAAAGTTTGAAGGCATATGGCGGAAAGACAAGATCCAGGATGACGGAACATCCCGCAACGCAGCCTACTACAGCATTCTCGACGATGAATGGGCGGACGCAAAAAATAAGATCCTTTTTGAAATTACTGAAAAAGAAAAAGCCACACATACATGATCATACCCAATCAAAAACACCTCTTCACCATTCCCGGCGATGTTAGTTATATGAACTGCGCTTATATGTCGCCATTACTGAAAAAAGTAAATGAAGCCGGTATTGCCGCGATCAATAAAAGAAATGGCCCGTGGCAATATAAAATAATGGAAGACTGGTTCGGCCCCGGCGAAGAGTTGCGCCAGTTGTTTGCAAACATCATCGGGGCAGGCAAGGAAAATATTGCATTGATCCCGTCTGTCAGTTATGGAATTGCAGTTGCTGCAAATAATATTACACTTACACCTCAACAAAAGATCATTCTGCTCGATCAGCAATATCCTTCCGATGTATATGCATGGCGCGAATTGTGCAACAGAACCGGCGCTGAGATCATTACGGTAAAAAATAAAGCCGGTGAAAACTGGACGGATGCGATCTTGTCAAAAATAGACAGCAACACCGGCCTCGTTAGCGTTCCGAACTGTCACTGGACCGATGGAAGTTTTATTGATCTTGAAAAAATAAGTGCGGCAACAAAAACTGTGCATGCAAAACTGGTGGTTGATGCGAGCCAGTCGCTTGGCGCATTTCCGCTGAATATAAAAAAGATAGACCCGGATTTTTTAATAACCGTCGGTTATAAATGGTTAATGGGGCCATACGGGCTCGGCTATTTATATGCAGCGGATCAGTATTGCGAAACAGGCAAGCCGATCGAATTTTCGTGGCTGAATAAAATGGGCAGCGAAGATTTCAGCGGGCTGGTTGAATATGTTGATGAATACAAACCCGGCGCGAGAAGATTTGACGTGGGCGAGTTTCCCAGCTTTACAAATGTGCAGATGGCCATTGCTGCTTTAACGCAGATACTGGATTGGGGCGTAGAAAATATCCAGGAAACGATCGCCGTATTAACCGGTGAGATCGAAAACAAAGCAAAAGCGATGGGATTTGAAACACCTGAAAAAACCAGCCGCACAGGGCATATCATCGGCATCCGTTTCCCCGGCAAAAACGTAGCTGACTTAAATAAAAAATTGATTGAAAATAAGATCAGCATCAGCATTCGTGGAAACAGTATGCGCGTTGCGCCGCATTTGTATAATGGCCGGGAAGATATTGAGAAGTTGTTTTCGTTTTTATAATGATCAACATGAAATACCTGCAAATATTTTTGGGGATCCTACTCATCAGCAGCTGCCGCGAACCAGCTAAGAATACTATTGCTTCCATCCGGCATGCTGTTATTTCTGATCAGTCTGTATCATTAGGAAATGACAATAATCTTTTCAGGGCCGTACAAAAAAACGCAGACGGCAATTATCTTTTACAGTTAAGAGTTATGCCGGACAGCGGCAGCAAGGAAGAAAAGCAGTATGGGGTAAATTATTTTTTAAAAATGTCTCCCAACGGTGAGGTCCTCGGTAAAAAACGCATCTCACCGGATAATTTTCCTGAACAGTACGTTGAAACAGCAGATGGGTTTTACGGTGTTACCCACGACTTTGATACAATGATCCCGGATGGCGATAACTATTTAAAAAAATATGATAAAGACTGGAATGTTATCTGGAGTAAAAAGATCAGCAAGCCGGGATCGCCGGATGCAACCATTTTATTGGCATTGACAAACAAAAAGGAATTGTTGATCGTTACAAATGAAATACAGCTTCCGCGTAAGCCGGTACTGCAATACGGAGTAGCCATAAGAAGGTACACACCTGATGGAAAAATGATCGCTGAAAAATTTTATGCTAAAAAAGGCCTCATCAATTCCGTTTCACTAATAGAGGTTGCTGATCATAATTACCTCCTGTCAAACTTATACCTGCCGGGCAAATTGACGGAAGACATGTGGTTATTGAAAATAAATAATGAAGGAGATACATTATGGACAAAAACATATGCTTCTTTTTCTCCCGGCCAATCGCTCCGGTTAAAAGATTCCGGCTTTCTGTTTTATGGAACCGGTTACGATTGTTCTGATAAAAAAACGGACAGCTGCCGATTTCTCACAATCACAAAAACAGACAGGTATGGAAATATTCTCTGGAAAAAAGAAATGAGGCAGAATTCTTCTGAAAAAGATGGCAATGTAATTGAACTGGCCAATCATCATTTCTTTTTTGCGGCCGTTATACAACCTGCAAAAGATAAGATTGCCACAAATTATATTTTTGAATTGGATACAGACGGTAAAATGGTGTACGATAAAAAGTTTGACTTTCCCACAAATGGCTACTTTGTTCCGCTGCTTATCCAGGGAAATAAACAGGTTATCATGGTTTCAGAAAAAAATATTTCAAAGTTTGGCGATCGCTTTCATGATGTGATCGTAATAACGAAGCTGGCAGAATAAGCACAAATAGTCTATGTGTGCATAGAATACCACGTTAAAAAACTTACCAATAGTTATAAATACGCTATCCCATTTTTCACTATCCGCGTACATTAGCATTGTTTGTAACCCGCATCTAAAAATTATTTTATGATAGAGGTAACAAGAGCCTGCTTAAGTTGCAATGATCATCTTCGCGGAAGAACAGATAAAAAATTCTGTAACGATTATTGCCGTAATGCGTACAACAATTCTCTCAACAGCGATGGTAATAAAAACGTACGCAATATCAATCACATACTGCGAAAGAACCGGCGCATATTGGAAAGCATGTTGCATCCCGGCAGGCATATCGCTAAAATGTCAAAGCAAAAATTAAATGCAAAAGGTTTTTCTTTCCTTTATTTCACACATATAACCACCAACAGAAAAGGAAGCCGTTATCATTTCTGTTATGAATATGGTTACCTGATTTTGGATGGGGACGGTGTGATAGTTATAAAACGCAATGCAAAGACTGAATAAAACATATGCTGTGAAATCTCAGTCACTCTTTGAGCTCTCTGTGCGCATTCCTTCGTGCCCTCTGTGGTTAATAGCCGCAATCGATAACCGCAGAGGGCGCAAAGTTTTGCACAGAGGTTCGCAGAGTTTTAATAGCAGAATGCTTTGAATAATAATAAACCATGATTCACTGGTGATCGATTCAATAACTGATCTTCACTTTTACAACTCCGGCATTTACCATATCAATTTTTCGGGCCGCTGTTCGTGTAAGATCAATGATGCGCCCTGAAACATATGGCCCACGGTCATTCACCCGTACTTTTACTGTTTTGCCATTGGTGAGATTGGTCACTTTTACTTTCGTGCCAAACGGAAGTGTTTTATGTGCAGCGGTAAACTCCGATGAATTATATATTTCACCATTCGCTGTTTTTTTCCCGTTATAACTTTCAGAATAGAATGATGCCAGGCCCGTTTCCGATCCGCTCACATACACAGAAGATGATGAGACAGTTTTCCTGTGGCAGGAAGTTGCCAGTATTAACAGCAGGAGAAAAAAAGGCAGTGTTCTTTTCAACATTCCACAAATCTATCCCGTAGTATCTGCAGAAGAAAGGATTTATTATTAACAATGATCGCGTATTGTTAATAATGGTGGCTATTTTAATGACGAAGTAATTACGCAAAAGGCGCTTTGACCACTTTTGCTTTTACCAATGTATTGCGGATATCAATAAATATATCGCTATCCAGCGCTGCATCAGAAACAGCTACATAGCCTAACCCGATCGCTTTTGCAAGCGAAGGGGATTGTGTACCGCTGGTTACTTTGCCAATGGTATTTCCTGCTGCATCTTTAATTAAATAATCATGGCGCGGAATGCCGCGGTCGATCATTTCAAAACCAACCAGTTTGCGTGTAACGCCTTCGGCTTTTTGTTTTTGTAAAATTTCTTTCGCAGTAAAATCTTTGGTGAATTTGGTGATCCATCCAAGCCCGCCTTCCAATGGCGAAGTAGTATCATCAATATCATTTCCATATAAACAATAACCCATTTCCAAACGAAGCGTATCCCTTGCTCCAAGCCCGATCGGTTTCAAACCCTGTGGTGTACCGGTCTCAAATATCGCATCCCATATTTTATCTGCGTCGCCGTCTTTGTCTTCAAAATAAATTTCAACACCGCCCGATCCTGTGTAACCGGTTGCACTCACCACTACATTATCAACGCCTGCAAATTTTCCTTTGGTAAAAGTGTAGTATTTTAAATTCATGATATCGGTATCAACCAATGGCTGCAATATTTTGGTAGCATTGGGCCCCTGTATCGCAAGCAAACATGTTTTGTCGCTGATATTATGCATCTCAACATTTTTCGTGTTGTATTTGCTGATCCAGTTCCAGTCCTTCTCGATATTCGAAGCATTCACTACGATCATATATGTTTTATTCTGCTCAAGGCAATACACGATCAGGTCATCAACGATCCCCCCCTGTTCATTCGGCAGGCAACTATACTGCGCCTGGCCATCTGTAATTTTTGATGCATCATTCGAAGTAACTCTTTGGATCAGGTCCAGTGCATTCTCTCCTTTTACTATGAACTCGCCCATATGGCTCACATCAAACACACCGGCATTTTTGCGAACGGCTGCATGTTCATCATTGATACCTGTATAACTGATGGGCATATTGTAACCGGCAAACTCGGCCATTTTTGCGCCAAGTGCAATGTGTTTCTGTGTAAAGGGAGTTGATTTCATCTGGCAATCTTTATTGATGCCGCAAAAATAGGTGAAGGATGAGTGACGGAAAAATAAAAAGCAGCAGGTCCGCACCTGCTGCTCCCTGTTTTGAGCGATTGATCAATTCTCTGTTAGTTTTTGTTTCAGCCTTTCACCCAGTTCTTTGATCCTGTAATAAGAATGAAAATCATTTTCGTTCTTATCCAGTTTGATAAACAAAGCGCCGGGTGTTGTTTTGATATAAAAATTTGTTTTGTCGTCCAGTGTAACCAATGCATTCATATCTGCATTGGTAAAAAAATGTTTCATGTGCAGCTGGTCATCAATGTATTTCTGTACACGGTATGTTTTGCTCCTCGCAAATGTGGCCGACAATTGATAAGCATTATCCGTTTCTCTCACATTGAACGATAAATTATGATCGTGATGAAACCAATAGATCCTGCGCACTGCAAAACCAACAAAACAAACCGCGAGAAACATTACTGCGATAAAGATTACAGATTCTTTTTTCATAATAGCAGGTTTTTGTAAAATGATTGTGTGATAAGGGAAGAACCCCATCCTGTGATCAAGACAGGGTTCTTGTTGTCCCAACTTCAACCGAGTTTAAAATACCATTTGCATAAATCTTGAATAATCTAAAACAGAACCGTTCTCATCACTGTCATTTGTTTTAACTGTTTCCGACGGTTTGATAATTTCGGGCGCCAGGTTATAAGAAGTTACTTTCTTGTAATGGTACTTGCTGCTGTCAATTGGTTTTTCCAGTTCCTTTTTCAGATTGTCCAGTTCTTTTTGTTTTTTATCTGCTTCTTTTTGTAACTCTTCTTTGCTCTTCTTGAATTTTTCTACCGCATTGCTCTGGTCTTCTTCATCATCATTATCGGTATGCTTATCTTTTTTATCCACCCTTTCCAGCCCGCCCGGTGTCATGATATATTCAACATCAGAACTCCAGCTATCATAATGTGTGCTCCAGTCCTCTTCTTCAAAATCCCAATCGTTCCTGCCTGTATTGAAGTGAAAATAATTGAGCGACCGGTTTACACTCCGTGTGATCACGATCCTTTTTCCAACGGGTACCTGAATGGTTACCGCAACACTCTGGTTACGGAAACGGGTACCGCGTTTCAGTGAAAAACCGCGGTCGAGCCATATCGTACTATCCTGCTGGTTAATACCATAACTGATCTCTTTTACATTATTCAGCGCTACAGCCTCATTGCTGCCGTTACTGTATTTAAATGCTGAAATATGAAAAACCGAATCAGTGCTTTTTGTTATCTGCAGTTTAACGTTATTAAGGAACAGGCTGTCATCCGTCATGTTCATGATGCCATCCATCTTGAACCAATGGCCACGCCCGTATACCTGTACTTTGCTATCCGGAACTTTTACAATGATCTTACCTGTAGCAGGCTGAACTATTGAATATTCCTGTTTATCTCTCGCCCTTGTATCAAAATTGCGTGCAATGGAAACAGCAAGTATACCGGCGCATATCAATCCAATGAACCACAGCCCGCCGAATGTAAACCCAAGATATCTGTTACCTGATTTAACACCCATGATCCTGCGGATGATCCAGGTAATAAAAGCTACTACGGGAACTGCGAGGAATAATAATAGTGTTGACCATGCAAAGAAATTCTGCCAGAATCCTTCAAGGAAAAAATCTTTAAGTGGAAATACACCTACGCCCGCCGCCATAAATGCTAAAAGCGTAACAAGTAATGCGAAAGCGATCACACCGGCAATAAATAAAAAGAACGCTTTGAACATGATCCCGAATGCTCTCAAGATGCGGCTGCCGCCTCTTCTTGCCGCGCCACCAACTTCACTGCCGAACTGTTGCCCTTTGTGGCTAAAGGTTTGCCCGAATTCCTGGCCAAACTGTTGTGCCCTGTCTTTTACTTCACCACCCCATTTTTCTGCGCGGGTCTTGAATCCTTCAAGGTCTTCCTGGATAGTATTTTTAATTGTGTTGAGGTCAACTTTCTCACCACGCATTTCTAATTTTTCTGAAGCGCTTTTTGCTTCAGGTATTACAGCCCATAACACAGCATACACAACAAAGAGTGTTCCGCCGAATGAACCGAATACAATTCCCGGGAAGTTGTCTCCATCCCACATCATATTTCTGAATATGGATAAAATAATGCCTGAGATCAATGGAAGCGCGAATATTAAACGCGGTATCCATACGGCAATATCAAAATAAGAAGCGATACCGCTCGCTACACCTGCTATCACTTTCTCATCCGGGTTGCGATACAAACGTTTGGTTGAAGAAGTATTGGTTAATGGTTTTGACGGAAGGATGATCCATAACAGGATGTACAAAAGAAAACCTGTACCTCCTGCAAAAACGATCAATGCAAATACCAGTCGCAGAATGGTAGGATCAACACGTAAGTAACTGGCCAGCCCGCTGCATACGCCACCTAAGATCTTGTCATTCTCATCACGGTACAAACGGCCGCGTGGAGGAGCGTCTGTAGCCGATTCGTAATTGCGCCCACCGGTACTTTGTTGTTTTTGTCCGTCGCCACCTAATTGCGACTGTACTTTTCCTTCATCGCCTTCAAAGTCTTCGGGGCGTCCCATACTGGCTATGATATGATTTACATCGTCATCTGTAATACAGGTGCTGCCTTTTTTCAGGCTCTCGCCAAACAGTTCTGCAATACGTCCTTCAATGTCGTTGATGATCTCATCACGTCCCTCCTCATCTGCGAAAAACCTGCGCAAACTTTCTACATACTGTTTCAGCATGTCGTAAGCAGACTCCTCGATCGGGATCACCCTGCCCTGAAAGTTTATATTAATTACCTTTTTCATGGTCTGTTCAATTTTATGGTTGGTTAAGGTTGGGATTGGTTTTCATCAGATGTTGCAGTGGCTGCCGGTTGTGTGAGTGTGTGAACCGCATCGGCCAGTTCCTGCCAGGTTCTTTCAAGTTCGCTGTAGAACTCGAGGCCCTTGTCAGTCATCACGAAATATTTGCGTGGCGGCCCGCTGTTACTTTCTACCCAACGATAAGTAAGCAGTCCTGCATTTTTTAACCGCGTAAGCAAAGGATACAGTGTGCCCTCCAGGATATGGAGGTTCGCCGACTTCATCCGCTCAACCAGGTCACTGGGATAAACCTCTCCCTGGCGAATAATGGACAAAATGCAAAACTCCAATACACCCTTTCGCATCTGACTTTGTGTGTTCTGAATATCCATAACCGGAGTTTTTTGCCTGCCAACCTAAAAAAAATTATCAGGGATGGCAAGCGTTGTGATTGAAATTATTTTCTGCTGTTCAGTTTCGCTTATGCGAAATGTCTTCTAACAATCCTGTTTTTTCTGGCACGTTCGAGGTTCCAGAGATCCACCACACCAAATGCGGTTTTGTGATTTACTTTAGGAGCGGTGGTTGCTACAGTTTCTTTTACTTCTTTCACTAAATTTTCTAACTGGCTTTTTCCCAGGTTTTGAAAGAAGGTTGTGTTTTGCGTTTTCATGATCTTTTTATTAAAGTGTTTTACAATTTTCTTTTAAGGATTTAAGAGAACCGCTTTGAGGCTTTCCTCCGTTCTCTTCCTTTGACAACACAAAGATGGGGGTTTATTTGGTACTATGCAACACATGGTACCATGTTTTTTTTAGTAACGGGTAAGGGCTAATATTGTATTTATTAATTAACTATTTGATATTCATTTACTTATTACTATTTTGGGACCTGAAAAAATATTTTAAGTTATTACCAACGGTTCATTTTTAGTGCCGAACGGCGGCAATTCAGGGATAAATTGCTCAGAAATCGCCAGTAATTTTGTTCAATGCAAAAAAAGAAAGTACTATTTGTTTGTGTTGAGAACAGTAACCGCAGCCAGATGAGCCAGGCTTTTGCCATTATTCATGGCGGAGAAAATATTGAAGCATTCAGCGCCGGCAGTAAACCCAGCGGTATCGTAAACCCCAAAGCGATTGCTGCGATGAAAGAACTGGGATATGACCTCAGCAAACATGAAAGTAAATCTCTGCAACAGGTAGAATCATTCGCCCCGTTTGATGCTGTGGTAACAATGGGTTGCGGCGATGCATGTCCGTGGATGCCTGCAAAAAAATTTATCGACTGGCAGATACCCGATCCAAAAAATATGGAGCCTGCAGAATTTAATTCTGTGAGAGATATGATCAGCAAAAAAGTGAAACAATTGGTTGCAGAACTATGAGCGTTCCTTATCTCCGCCTGTTCCGATCAATCCTTCTATAATAGAAGAAACAAAACTTACCACGAGGCTGAACAATAAAGCAGATAACCATCCATCAACCGTAAACCCAGGTACGAGATTGGCTGCGAGTTTTACTATGATGATATTGATCACTAACAAAAAAAGGCCGAGTGTAAACAATGTGATCGGTATAGTGAGAATGATGAGAATGGGTTTGATAAAACTATTCAGCAATCCGAGTACTACTGCCACGAGCAATGCAGTTACGTTACTGTCAACATGCACGCCTTTCAAAACATATGCGGCAAATAACACGGCTAATGCAGTAGCAACTGTTTTCGCAAAAAACTTTCCCATGGCGTTTTATTTGTGATTCAAGTTACTATTTATTTTTCTTCCGGGAACGCTGTAAAAAATGCACGCAAAGGCGCGAAGGCGCAGTTTTGTTTTCTTTTATTTTTTCAATATTCAGGCACCAATAGCTTTTATGCGAATCAGATCACCAATAATTCGTAAAACTCCTGCGGCTGTAAATATTTATTGGCAAGCGCCTGTATTTCTTCTGCTGTGATCGTTCTTACGGTTTGTATGCTGTTATAAAAATATTCGTCGGTAACATTATTGAGGATATAATTTTTCCACCGGGCAATTATCTGGAACGGGCCATCCAGGTCGCCGAGAAGTGAGCCGATCATGTAATTGCGAACGAGATCGAGTTCATCAGCTTCTACCGGTTCGTTGCAAAGGATAGCCATCTCTTTATATACTTCTGCAATGGTTGCTTCGCATACATCGCGGCCCGCTTCGGTACTGATCATCCATGCACTTTCATGGATATGGTTCTGCATATAACTATGTATCCCGTATGTGTAACCTTTCTCTTCACGGATATTACTCATCAGCCTCGACCCGAAAAATCCACCGAAAATATTATTCAATACCTGCGCCTTTGCAAAATCGGGATGATGCCTGTTGGGAAATTCGCGCGCAATACGGATAGCGCCCTGCACACCTTCCGCATCATTGATGATGTTATATTTTTTGGTTTCGGCCGGCTTCGGTTTGTAATCAATCTGCGGTATATCGTTTTGATGAAAAGGAAGATGCCCGAAGTGTTTGTTTAACTGCAGTTCCACATCAGCCGGTGGTTTGCCGGCTACAAATACCAGGCACTTGCCTTCTGTATAGAATCTTTTATAAAAAACATCCAGTTCTTCGCGCTCCAGTTTCTCATAATCAAGTGTAGAAGTATAGCGCCCGTATGGATGATGAAAACCATACACATATTCATCGATCAAACGGTTGGCAACAAAATCGCATTTCTTCAGGTTTACTTCCAGGCGTTGTTTTTGATTTTGTTTGTAGATGGCCAGTTCTTCTGCAGGAAAAATGCTTTCGGTGATGAGCTCCGCAACAACGGGTAATAATTCAGACAAATGTTTACTGAGACAATGCAGCGTGATGATCGCAGTTTCATTATAACAGCTCCTGTTCAGGTATGCGCCGTAATATTCAAAATATTCGTTAATGGCAAAAGCATTTTTTTGTTTTGTGCCATTCTTCAACATAAAATTTGTGGTGGCTGCTACAATATTTTTTTCTTCATACCAGTTACCTGCATAAAAGACCCATTCGATCAGCAACACTTCCTGTGCACCTGCATCGATGCTGTAAACAGGAACGCCGTTATCCAATATAAAATGATCGCACGGCTTCAACTGCAGCTTCATATCTACCGCGTCAATTATTCCGGGTGCAGTTTTTCGATTTAGCATAATTAATTTTATTTGGGGTATCGTATCACTTCAATTAAAATGCAGAAAACATTGGCCGCAGATTCACAGATTAGCAGAGATAATCAGTGCTAATCTGTGAATCTGTGGCTAAACAGGTTTTATTGATTTCAAAGTGATGCAATTATTTTTTTAGTTTTTATTTTGCGTAATACAATAATGTATTGCTGTTCTCATTGCTGAAAACATTTGTACAATACTGTTGAATTTCTTCTGTTGTAACGGCGTGGTATTTTTCCAGTTCGGTATTCATCAATTCTGCATCGCCCAATAATTCATACATAGCGAGGCTGTTGGCGCGGCTCATCACACCCATGTCTTCGAATGCAATTACACTTTCTGTTTTGTTCTTTACTTTCTGTAATTCTGTTACAGATACGGATGTTGATTGCATTTTTTCAATTTCTTCTTCCACTGCTTTTTCTGCTGCCTGCATGCTCACACCTTTTACCAGCTTGCCTTCTACCGCTATCAACCCTTTATCTACACTGCCAAAATGATAACAATCGATCCCTGAGAATAATTGTTTTTCTTTTACCAGTGATTGATATAAACGCGAAGATCCGCCGCCACCCAGAATTTCTGTAGCGAGGTCGGCAACATAATACCCTTTTTCCAGGCGCGCATCCATGTGCCAGGTTTTGATAAATGCATCCAGCGGAACATTGGCCTGTACCTCTGATCTTCTTGCGGCAGTTTGTGCCGGCTCCTGTGGTAAGTTGCGGTTATATTTTTCTCCCATCGGAATATTGCCGAACCATTTTTCCGAAAGCTGTTTTACATTTTCCAGTTCCACATTTCCTGCCACAACCAATATGGCATTTACTGGGCGGTAATGTTTGAAGAAAAAATGTTTCACATCATCCATATTTGCATTTTCTACATGGCTGAGATCCTTCCCGATCGTCATCCAGCGATAGGGATGCACTTTATAAGCCAGCTCGCGCATTTTATGCCATACATCGCCATACGGTTTATTGATATAATGCTCTTTGAACTCTTCTATCACTACCTTCTTTTGTACGGAAAGGCTTTTTGCACCAAAGGCAAGGCTCAGCATGCGGTCGCTTTCGAGCCAGAAAGCAGTTTCAATATTTTCTGACGGCAGCTGGCAATAATAATTGGTAAGGTCATTGGTGGTATAGGCATTATTCTCGCCACCCGCCCGCTGCAACGGCTCGTCATAATCAGGAATATGGATACTTCCACCAAACATCAGGTGTTCAAATAAATGCGCGAAGCCGGTTTTGTCCGGGTTCTCATCACGTGCACCAACATCATACATAATATTTACCACTGCCATTGGTGTGGAATGATCCTCATGTACCAAAACGCGTAAGCCATTATCTAAAACAAAACGATTGTATTTGATCATACTGATAATTAAAAAGAAGATGCAAAATTAATGCATTGCAGAAGACGGGCGCGGAATATTTGGGAAGTAAATCAGATGTTAGTTGGCAGATGACAGATGACAGGATTTGAACTTCTGTCATCTGTCATCTAACATCTGTCAACTTTAATGCCGGATGTCTTTCACATCAATAGTTAACACGATCGGTTGCTGGTTACGGAAAATAACCACGCGCATTTTTCCGATACTGTTCTGGAAAAGATTTTTGTATGCCTGGATATTCTTTGAAATATTGCTTTCCACAGAAAAAATGATATCGCCGGCCTGAAAACCTGCTTTGTCGCCGGGTGAATTGGGCATTACATCGATCACCCTGATCTCTCCATCGATCTGGTAAATACCCAGCCCGGTATACGAGTAATCAAAATTTTCTGTAAAGTGCGTATTGGGTTTGATATGAGTGCTTTGCTCCGGATAATTGAGTACTACATTAAAACGGCGGAGTATATCGTTACCGATCAAACCACCGAGCAATGGATAAGAGGTAACATTATACTCATCATCAAAAACATGCACCGGAACTTTTCTGAATTTGTACGGGCCGATCTTTACTTCGTTGGCAATGGACAGGCTCATCAGTTTTTTTCCACCCAACCCTTCGGCCTGTGTGGGATAAGATTTGCGGTTCTTTTTAAACACCGTGCTGTCATCAACAAAATCTTTCGACAGGAGGAAACTCAATCCTGCGCCCGTATCAAAAATAAAACGGCTTGTGATGATGCGGCCATCATCGATCGATGCGGTCTGGAGAGGAAGCGTGGAGAAATTTGGTTTTAATAAATAACCACCACGCGGATATTTATAAATGCCCGGTGTAAATACTTCTATAAAAAGATTGTCATAATCTATCCGTACAATATACCTTCGAAAAAAACTGTAACCCACAATACCATCGATCCTTACGCCATATACACTGGTAAGCAATTCATAATCGTTGATATGAAAATCGAGGTGTGTTGTTTGAAGGCCGGGTAGCTTTAATATATGATCGAGTGAGAAATCAACATTCTTGATGCCGGCAATACCACGGATCGTTTTTTCTGTTTTTACAAAATTCAGTTTAAGGTAGTTGGCCGTGGTAGAATCGAGTGATATACCGCCGCTGCCCGTATCGAAAACAAAGTTGAGCGAATCAGGAAAATTATCAAGCTGCGCTTTTACGATCATGATACCCCCGCTCAACTGCGTAAACGGGAAACGCGCCAACAGCTTAGCCTGCGGAGGAACGAACTCTTCCTGTCCTTTACCCGTAATTGTGAGGCAAAGCATAGCAAATGCAATACAAAATGTTCTCATGCAGGGTTCAAAATACGAATTCATTTTGGGCATTACCTGCAGGGCACAGGCAAACATCCATTCTCATGACAATAAATAATCGGTTTTCGATGCAACGGCAATCAAGCTTCCTGTTACCTTTGTTCTCTCTTACTCAATATTTTTGAATATGCAATTAGCCGGCCTCTACGAAAAAGCTTTACGGTTCGAGTTCCTCGATATAGCAGAAGGGATGTTTTTATTTGAACATGCGCCGCTAACAGAATTGATGTTTGTGGCCGATGAGATGCGCAAAAAACAAGTGCCGTATAATAAAGTTACCTGGCAGATAGACCGCAATGTAAATACCACGAATGTTTGTGTGGCCAATTGTAAGTTCTGTAATTTTTACAGGATCCCCGGGCATGCAGATGCTTATATTACTGACATGCCGACCTACCGGAAAAAGATCGAAGAAACTTTTAAGTATGGCGGCGATCAATTGTTATTGCAGGGCGGCCATCACCCGGAACTGGGGCTGGATTTTTATACCAAAACTTTCCGCGCCATCAAGCAGGAATATCCGCATATCAAACTTCATTCACTCGGTCCGCCCGAAGTGGCGCATATCTGTAAGCTGGAAAAGATGAGCCACCACGATGTGCTGAAAGCCTTGCAGGAAGCGGGCCTTGACTCATTGCCCGGAGCCGGCGCAGAAATATTGGTAGACCGTGTAAGAAGATTGATCTCAAAAGGAAAATGTGGTGCAGATGAGTGGCTCGACATTATGCATGAGGCGCATAAATTAAATATTACCACCAGTGCAACCATGATGTTTGGCCATGTAGAAACATTGGAAGAGCGTTTTATACATCTAACAAGGATTCGGGAAGTACAAAGCCGTAAACCGGAAAATGCAAAGGGCTTTCTTGCCTTTATTCCATGGACCTTTCAGGATGTTGATACCTTGCTTACACGTATAAGAGGCGTACATAATTTAACCACGCCTGATGAATATATCCGGATGATCGCTATCAGCCGCATTATGTTACCGAATATAAAAAATATACAGGCCAGCTGGTTAACGGTAGGCAAGGCAACGGCACAGATCTGTTTACATGCCGGCGCCAATGATTTTGGAAGTATCATGATAGAAGAGAATGTGGTAAGTGCAGCCGGTGCGCCGCATCGCTTTACATACAAAACAATACAGGAAGCCATTCGCGAAGCCGGTTTTGAACCACAGCTCAGGAACCAGCAATACGAGTTCAGGGCTATGCCGGAAAGTATACAGGAGCAGGTGATCGATTATTGAGCTGTAAGCTATGAGCTTTCAATAAAATTACTACATTCGTATACAATTTTAATTTAACCATATGAGGCCGAAACCTACCTTACTGTTTGTACTGGCCATCGGATCGATCGGTTTAATGGCCTTCCTGTTTAATCAAACAACTATCGTCCCAAAGATCGAATGCGGTAAAAAATGCGGTTGCAAAGAACAATTGCCTGTAACCGATTCAAGCGGCGGCGGTGCTGAAATGTTCAGCGGCTCCCTGAACCACCTGATCGTATCAACCATAAGATAAACCCCGGTCCTGCAAATAATGCAGGATTTTTTTTCTTTGTATTGTAACATAATACCGCCTGTTACGTATCACTTCTATACAACGCAAGAATTTAGTTATCCCTGCTGTTTATGACTGAGAAAGAATACAATCAATGTGTGAACGACTACGCCGATAATGTGTACCGCTTTATCGTGAAGAACCTTCGCCATGAAGAAGATGCAAGGGATATTGTACAGACCGCTTTTGAAAAATTATGGCGCAACCGGGAAGCTGTGGAAGATGGCAAGTCGAAATCGTATCTTTTTACTGTTGCCTATAACCAGATGATCGATCATATCCGTAAGAACAAACGCATACAGCTAAAGGACGAGTTTACAGAGGACGGAAGAACCCAGCACCAGACAAACAGCAACCTGAAAAAAGCATTAATGGAAGCGTTGAACCGCTTGAATGAAACACAAAAAAGCCTGGTGATGCTGAAAGATTATGAAGGATACAGTTACGAAGAGATCGGTGAAATCATGGGATTGAATGAGAGCCAGGTAAAAGTTTACCTCCACAGAGCGCGTTTAACCCTGCGGAATTATTTAGTGAGCCCTGAAAATGTGCGATAAAAAATGAATCAAAAAAATCATATTTAATCATCAGTGAAGCCTGCGATCGATCAATATAATTACGAGGAATTTTTCCTGCTTTATGTAGACGGGGAACTATCTGCAGCAGACAAGCTCGCCGTTGAGCAGTTTATACAGGCAAATCCCGGCCTCGCTGTTGAGCTGGAAATGTTGCAACAGGTGCAGCTTACAGATGAATCGATGATATTTGATAACAAGCAAAGTTTATATCGCAACGAAGCAGCAGAGATCACACTTAATAATTACGGGGAGCAATTCCTGTTATATGTAGATAACGAACTGGATGCAGCTGCAAAACAGCAAACAGAAACATTTGTTTTGCAACATCCTTCTTTACAGGAAGCGTTTACACTGTTGAAACAAACCAGGCTGGAACCGGAAACAGTTTTATTTCCAAGCAAACAATTACTCTACAGGAAAGAAGAAAAAGAAAGGCGCATATTTTATGTAAGCTGGCAACGTGTGGCCGTTGCTGCAGCATTGGCCGGTTTAGTTTTTTTGGTATGGATCTTATTACCTGTTCAGCATTCTGACAAACAGATCATTGCCAAACAGCAAAAGCCTTTTGCACCATCAACCCAACCATCAACCCCAAAAAATACGGATGCAGGTTTGCCGCTTGTTGATAACAATACATCATCAACAAATAAACAAACCTCTCTTAGTAACATTACCGGCAGCAATACCGTTACACCTACTACAACAACTGATAAAAATATAACTGTTGAATTGCCGGTTAATAATGCCAATACAGTTGTAGCAAATACTAATGATCTGTCAAACAGGCCCGTTGAAACAACAAGAGCAAACATTATTACCGGTTCGCATACCAATGTTGAAACCAATATGGCATCAACACAAAAATTACCGGCGGCACATACTGCTATCGAAAACAGCGATATGGTAAAAGCCGTTAACGTTGGTGACAACAATACAACTGTAACCGGTATACAGCCTGCAGTATACAAAGAACTTGACACAGACGAAGAAGATGAAAAGAAAAGTTTATTACTCGGTTCATTGGAAATCAATAAAGACAAGCTTCGCGGATTTTTCAGAAAAGCGGGTAGCATTTTCCGAAGCAAAGCAAAAGTAGATGATGACAAAACAGACAGCCGCCCATCTACCAGCGCCCGTTCATTAAAATAAAAAGAAAACCGAAATATATGAAACGCTTACTATGTGCAGCAGCCTGCTTATTGGTTGCAGGAATTGGTTTTGCCCAAACAGACAGTACTGCAAAAAATACGGATACCGTTAAAGTGGGCAATTTTATTATCATCAAAAAAAGCAAAGGCAACGATGGGCCTGAAAATAAAAAAGGTGTATTGATCTCAGACGATACCAAAAGAGATGCGGACAGTTACCGGTATCGCATTGTGCGCCGCCCCAGAAGCAGGCACAACATAAGCACCAACTGGTGGATCATGGATCTTGGCTTTGCCAATGTTCGCGATAACACTGATTATGCTGCTGCGCAGGCAGGCGGCTACTTTAAAACACTTCGTGCTGCTGATGGGCCTGTTACAAAAGACAGTTATAAATTAAACACGGGCAAATCAAGCAATGTGAACATCTGGCTGTTCATGCAGAAATTAAATATCATCAGCCATGTAGTGAATTTAAAATACGGTTTGGGTTTAGAGATGTATAATTTCCGTTACGATACACGTATCAGTTTTCGCAATAACCCTCAAACGATCGTATTCAACGATTCGATCGGTTTTACAAAAAACAAATTGTATGTTGAATATTTAACCGTACCGGTAATGCTGAATTTTAATACAACACCGCATACCCGTAACGGTTTTAGTTTCAGTGCCGGTATGAGTGCCGGATATTTAACCAACAGCCGCAACAAGCAGATCAGCGGCGATAGGGGCAAACAAAAATATAAGGGCGATTTTAATTTCGAACCTTGGCGTATTGCGGCAATCGGTGAATTGGGCCTCGGCCCGGTCAGGTTATACGGAAGCTATAGCATCAACCGGTTACAGCAAGCTGTTACACGTGTTGAACAATATCCATATACTGTTGGGTTACGTTTCAGTAATTGGTAAGAATGATTTTTATTTCTCATGTCAGTTTATAAACACCTTTTTTCTAAAAGGTGTTTTTTTTCGTCACTGCGAGGCAGTGACGTTTAACAAAATCTAGTTTAAAAATTAAGCGCCCTTTAATTTATTAAATTAAACCTTTCGTTTTTTGCAGATAACGCTGCATCAGTTAACTTAATTTTTGGTGAATTAACCCTTACACAACATTTCTAAATGATAGTTTGCTCCCAAAACAAAATCACGCCATGAAAACGCCTTTGTATCTGTCGTTGCTTGGGATAGCAGCAGTGACAACTACTTCCTTTAAAAAAGCCGTATCCACCAATTACCGTACTGCAACAAAGAACACGTATTGGGTTAAAATTGAAAAAAGTAAATACGAATTACAGATCTACGATTCAAGCGGTGAATGGCTCATCACATATCCTGTTGTTTTTGGTAACAAGGATCTGGGTGATAAAATGATCCAGGGCGACAGAAAAACACCCGAAGGCACATTTCATATTACCTGTAAAAGGAAGCATGAAAAATGGAGCGCGTTTATGGCCATCGATTATCCCACACAGGAGAGCTATCAGAAATTCAATGAACGGAAAGCAAACGGCTTAATACCTGCCGATGCAAAGATCGGCGGTGATATCGGTATTCACGGAACATGGCCCCATGAGGATTATGCGATCGATCAATACCAGAACTGGACAGAAGGTTGTATCAGTACAAAGAATGCCTACATCCAGGAAATATTCAACCTGTTACCTGTTGGAACAAGGGTTGATATAAAACGTTGAGTTTTAAATTATGAATGCTGAATAAGAAAAATCCATTCATAATTCAAGACTATCAGATAGTGCCTGCTCCGAAATAACGATGCAGTACTTCCGGCAATACAATGCCTTCTGCTGTTTGATTGTTTTCAAGTAAACACGCAACAATTCTTGGCAACGCCAGTGAGCTCCCGTTCAATGAATGTGCAAACTGCATTTTGCCATCGGCATCTTTGTAACGGCATTTCATACGATGTGTCTGAAAATTTTCAAAATTACTTACGCTGCTTACTTCCAGCCATCTTTCCTGCGCGGCGCTGAATACTTCAAAGTCATAAGTAACAGCGCTGGCAAAACCCATATCGCCGCCACACAAAAGCAAAATGCGGTAAGGCAACTGTAATGCCTGCAGTAATTTTTCAACATGCAGAACCATTTCGTCTAATACCTCATAACTTTTTTCGGGTTCTGTTATTTGTATGATCTCTACTTTTTCAAACTGGTGCACACGGTTCAACCCGCGAACGTCTTTTCCAAAACTTCCCGCCTCTCTTCTGAAACAGGGAGAATATGCTGTCATTTTTATTGGCAGTTCTTCCATCTTCAGAATCGTATCACGGTAAATATTTGTTACGGGCACTTCTGCAGTTGGTATCAGGTAAAAATTATCTGCTGTTGCGTGATACATCTGCCCTTCTTTATCGGGCAGTTGCCCGGTGGCAAAAGCGCTGGCTTCATTCACCATAAAAGGCGGAAGGTATTCTGTATAACCTGCAGCAGTATTATAATCTAAAAAATATTGTACAAGCGCTCTTTGCAGCCTGGCGCCCTTGCCTTTGTATAAAGGAAAACCGCTGCCGGTAATTTTAGCGCCGGTTTCAAAATCAACCAGGCCGTATTGTTTGATAAGATCCCAGTGTGGCACAGAACCCTGTGCCAGTACAGGTTTCACGCCACCTTCTCTCACCACAACATTTTCTTCGGGTGTTCTTCCTTCGGGCACCAGTGTTGATGGAAGGTTGGGCAATATCACCAGCGTATCAAGCAATTGTTTTTCAACAACTGTCATTTTTTCTTTTAGTGGTTCAAGCGCCGCTTTCCAGTTGGCCACATCCGTTTTGATCAATTCGGCTTCTTCTTTTTTTCCCTGCGCCATCAGTTTGCCGATCTCTTTCGATGCAGCGTTTACTTTGGCCTGTGTTCCATCAAATTCTGCCTGCAATCTTTTTCTTTCATCATCCAATGCAATGATCTCATCAACTAACCCGGGTTGATCAAAATGTTTAACGGCCAGTCTTTTTTTTGTGTCCGCTGTATTGTTTCGCAATACACTCACTTGTAACATATCAGTTCAATTTGCGGCAAAGATAACTTTTGCGGGGTGATGATAGCATGCTTCCACGGTTTACCTTTGCAGGATTATGTTTATTTCAGACGATTTACAGCAAAGATGGTGGGCGCTTGAAGCAAAACTGGCGGAAAGGTTTGGCAAAAAACCGGATCTCGAAGCCGTTCTTTTTCTCATTGGTATGCAGGAAACGGGGTTTATGGCAGAAAAGATCTCAAAAGAACAAAAGCAGGATCTGATGCATGTGGCGGTATGCAAAGTGCTTAGCCAAAGCGGCTATTATGCGCTGGAAGGAAATGATGAAGAAGGCTGGCCGCATTATAAACAGGTAAAAGAATTGCCTGTGATGATATCGATGGAACAGGAGAATTTTATCAAAGACCATGTGTTGTTGTATTTTGAACAGGCTGGGTTCTGACAATAGTCCATAGACCATGGACTATTGACTATTAACTATTAACTTATAATTAAGTTCATCCGTTACTTCAATCATTTTTTATCTAATATTTGCATACTAAACCACACACTATGAATTTTCCGGCAGATGTTAAGTACACCAAGGACCACGAATGGATACGCCTCAACGGCAATGTGGCAACCATTGGCATCACAGATTTTGCACAGCATGAGCTGGGCGATATTGTATATGTAGACATTAACACCACAGGCAAAACGCTTGCTGCCGAAGAGATCTTTGGTACTGTAGAAGCTGTAAAAACTGTAAGCGATCTTTTTCTTCCCGTTGCCGGTACCGTTACTGAAGTTAATGCAATGCTGGAAAAACAGCCTGAGCTGGTAAATACAGACCCATACGGCGATGGCTGGATGATCAAAATGACAGTTACTGATACGGCGGCGGTTGAGGCTTTGCTTAGCAAAGACGCCTATGCTGCGTTGGTTGGATAAAACTATCGGCAACAGATCATCGTATATCATACTATCAACCCTGAATCCACAACTAGCTTTTGGAAGTAGTTAAAAAATACAGTGAACCTGAACTGGTCCAGTTGTTAAGGCAACGGAGCAGCCATGTATTCAGTTACCTGTATGATAATTATTCCGGCGCACTTCACTCTGTTATCCTCAACATAGTAAACGAAGAAGAACTGGCCAATGATGTGTTGCAGGAAGTGTTTGTAAAGATCTGGAGACAGATAGAAAGTTACGACAGCAGTAAAGGCCGCCTGTTTACATGGATGCTGAACATCGCAAGAAATGCATCCATTGATACTGTAAGAAGCAAGGGCTACCAGAACAGCCGTCAAAACCGCGAGTTGACAGAAGACGTATATACAGCGGGCGGTACCAGTGAAATGAGAACCGACCAGATCGGTTTAAAAAAACTGGTTTACAGCCTCAGGGAAGAATATAAAGTGCTGGTTGAATTATCTTATTTTCAGGGATACACGCAGGATGAAATAGCTAAGATGCTGAACATTCCTTTGGGTACCGTAAAAACAAGGTTACGAACTGCACTGATCCAATTAAGAGAAATCATTAAACCGTAAAGTGGATATCAAATCTTACATAGAGAGTGGTGTGATTGAAAGCTATGTTTTAGGCATGGCCGATACACAGGAAGCAGCAGAACTGGAGCAGCTAAGCCGTCAGCATCCTGAGATCAGGAAAGCGATAAACGATTTTGAAGCTGCTTTGGAACAACACGCGCTTGCTGCTGCCGTTACGCCCCCTTTTCAGATAAAAGAACAATTACTGATCACACTGGCCGATGAATTTATAAAAGAAGAAGAATCCAGACCAGTTGCTTTTGGATGGTTCCGTTATATGGCAGCTGCATCGGTTATTCTGCTCGTAGTAAGCGCTGCGCTGAATGTGTATTTTTATACACAATTTCGTTCCACATCTAATGCTTACCAGGCTCTGTTAGTGGAAAAAAATACACTGTTTGCAGATAACCAAAACATACAAACAAAAGCGCTCGAACTGTACAGCAATATGCAGATGATGAGCGACCCTGCTATTCAAAAAATATCTCTTTCAGCAACTAAAGCAGGGGAAAATAATTTGGCCACTATATTCTGGGACAGCAAATCGAAAGATGTTTATCTCATGCTGAATAAATTACCGCAAGCCGCTCCAGATAAACAATATCAACTCTGGGCCATCGTAGACGGCAAACCTGTAGACGCGGGAATGATCGATGCTTGTGCCGGGCTTTGCAAGATGAAAAACATTCCAAGTGCTTCTATGTTTGCCATTACCCTTGAGAAAAAAGGAGGTGCCGCCTCCCCAACAATGGATCAGATGTGTGTGGCTGGCAAAGTTGGTTAATTGCCGTATTTTTCCATCTAATTGTATTTGCTTTGACTCTCTCCCGTTTTATTCCGGCTATTATCTTGTTCATTATCAGCCTGGTATTGTTGTGTTTACCGGGCTCAACCATCCCCAAATATCCCTGGCTGGCATTGATACATGCAGATAAATGGGTACATATCTGTATGTTTTTTATGCTATGTTTTTTATTCGCCCGGCCCTTCCGGGTAAGTAGTTTGGATATCAGCCAACGCAATAAATGGTTCCTGTTTATCATGCTTTCAGGCATCGCGTACGGAACCGCTATGGAGTTTGTACAGAAATACTGGATCCCTAACCGTTCTTTTGAACTGGGTGATATTGCGGCTGATACTGCAGGCTGTTTCTTTGCTTATCTGGCAAGCCGCAGGTGGTTTACTACAGTTGATTAACCATTGATTGTTGAGATGGAGTGGCACCAAAAAAAATTGGTCCCGATAGAAATCGGGACCGCAACCAAAACTAACTGCTTATGAGAAAATTGTAAACTTTAATTTTAAACTCGTTGTCTATCTATACTAACGCAAATGCTGTGCCAACGGTTTTCTTTCTTTTGTTAATCCTTTCTAAATAGATACTGCTTCATGTTTCTGCGTTGCCTGAATGCAAATATCTTTTTAATAGATAGAAAAAAATGTCAACGGTTTAACAATAAAACGTTAAAGCATTTTATTGAATTGGAACCATCTTCAAAGAAACTGTTACACATTCGCACTCCTCAACTTACTTTTGCAATTCTTATGCCGTACTTTAACTGGAACGATAGTATTAACTTTTTAAGCAAGCTCCGGCCACGCAGGTTATGGAATGCTGCGAAAGTGTACAGCAGTTACCAGTTAACCAAACTAAGCGGCAAACCGTTCCAGTGGGGTTATCCTATTTCTGTTTCATTTGAGCCAACCACATCGTGCAATCTGCGATGCCCTGAATGCCCGAGCGGGTTGCGCGCTTTTACAAGGCCAACCGGTATGTTGGAAAATAGTTTTTTCAGGCAGACGATCGATGACCTGCACAGGGAATTATTGTATCTTATTTTTTATTTCCAGGGAGAGCCCTATCTCAATCCTGATTTTTTGAAGATGGTAAAATATGCACATGATAAAGGTATTTACACTGCTACCTCAACCAATGCACATTACCTGACCGACGAGAAAGCAAAAGAAACCGTGGAGAGCGGCCTTGACAGGCTGATCATTTCAATAGACGGAACTACGCAGGATGTTTACCAGCAATACCGCGTTGGTGGTAAACTGGATAAGGTTTTAGAAGGTGCACGGAATATCGTGAAATGGAAAAAAGAAATGAAAAGCAAAACACCTTTCATTTTTTTCCAGTTCCTTGTTGTAAAACCGAATGAGCACCAGATCGAAGAGATCAAAAAACTGGGTAAAGAAATTGGTGTTGACCAGGTTCGTTTTAAAACGGCGCAGGTATATGATTATGAAAATGACCCGCATCAACTTATTCCTGCCAATAATAAATACAGCCGTTATAAAAAAGATGCATCCGGCAAAATGAAAGTGAAAAGCGGTTTAAGCAATCATTGCTGGAAATTATGGCACGCGAATGTGATCACATGGGATGGCCTTGTTGTTCCATGCTGCTTCGATAAAGATGCCACGCACCAGCTCGGCAACCTGAAAACACAAAGCTTCAAACAAACCTGGCACAACGACAACTACAAACAGTTCCGCCGCGAACTGCTTACCAGCCGTAAGAATATTGATATCTGCGCCAATTGCAGCGAGGGCCTGACTGTTTGGGAAGATTAAAACAGCTTACAGCATGCAGGTAGTATTTCAGTTTTATAATTTTAATATGACTTTATGTATAATTACTGCGTCTCCGCGCCTTTGCGTGAGAAAAAATGCACGCAAAGGCGCGGAGGCGCAGTTTTGAACATTGGTTAGCTATTTTTAAATATCTTCAAAGACTCAACTACCTGCTACCCTGCCATGAGCATTGAAAAAGATATACAGCAACAGCAGTTCAGAAATGAATTTCAGAAAGCGACTGTAAATATTATTTTTTCTGCCAGCTGGCTGAATGAAAGGATCAAACTTTTTTTTGATGTTGAAGATATCACCCCGCAGCAATATAATATCCTTCGCATATTAAGAGGCAGCAAACAACCCCTGAGCACTTTGCAGATCCGCGAACGCATGCTCGACAAGATGAGCGATACCAGCCGCATTGTTGAAAGGCTGCAGAAAAAAAACCTTGTGGAGAAAAAAACCTGTCCTGCCGATAAACGTTTGGTTGATGTGATCATTTCAAAAAAAGGATTAACACTGCTGGAAAAACTCGATCAAAAAAATGCTGAGCTCGATCGTATTATCCAGGGGTTATCGGTTGAGGAAGCAAAGTTGCTTAATGAACTATTGGACAAAATGCGTGAGAGGGCCTGAAGTTAAATTGGGTTAAAAAAGTTAAACGCAGTTAAAAAGGTTTTGGCTTACTTTTTTAATCCTAACCTGTTTAACTTGTTTAACCTTCCTTGGTTATCTTTACGTCATGAAATACATATCCCCGTTCATTCTTTTTGCATTCATCAGTTTTCAAAAACTCCATGCCCAGGCAGTAGTTCCTAATTATGAATTTCGCGGCGTGTGGGTGGCATCGGTTGAGAATATTGACTGGCCGAGTAAAAAAGACCTTTCTGTTGCGGATCAAAAAGCAGAGTTCATTCACCTGCTCGATATGCATCAACGCAATGGCATGAATGTAATGGTTGTACAGATCAGGCCGGCAGCTGATGCATTGTATGCATCAAAGGTTGAGCCATGGAGCGAATATCTTACAGGCACACAGGGTGTGGCGCCATCGCCTTATTATGATCCGCTTGAGTTCATGATCACTGAAACGCATAAGAGAGGTATGGAATTTCATGCGTGGTTAAACCCGTATCGTGCGGTATTCAATCTGACTAAATCATCTATTGCTTCAAATCACCTGACCAAAACACATCCTGAATGGTTCCTTGTGTATGGAGATAAAAAATATTTTAATCCCGGCCTGCCGGAAGTACGCGAGCATACGGCTAAAGTGGTAAAAGATCTTGTGAGCCGTTATGATATTGACGGCATACATATGGATGATTATTTTTATCCTTACCGCATTACCGGCAAAGAATTTCCGGATGAAAAGGATTTTGAGAAATATGGCAATGGTTTGAATAAAGAAGACTGGCGGCGAAGCAACTGCGACAGTATTATTTTACTCATTCATAATATTATCGGGAACATAAATCCGCGTATCAAATTTGGCATCAGTCCGTTTGGCGTTTGGCGAAACAAAGAAAAAGATCCGATGGGCAGCGATACAAAAGCAGGGCAAACAAATTATGATGATCTCTATGCAGATATTCTTTTATGGCTGCAGAAAGGATGGATCGATTATGTTGTTCCGCAATTATACTGGGAGCGCGGTTTTAAAGTGGCGGATTATGATGTATTGCTTGACTGGTGGAACAAACATACTTACGGCAGGCAGCTATATATCGGCCAGGCTATCTACCGCGCAGGCAGCAATGCCGCATGGAAGAGCCCGGATGAACTGCCAAAGCAGATACAGGAATTGAGAAGTTATCCAACAACACAGGGAAGTGTTTATTTCAGCAGCAAATCATTTGAAAGAAATCCGAATGGATGGGCCGACAGCCTCCGTAATAATTATTACCGCTATCCTGCACTGGTTCCGCCAATGCCATGGATAGATAATTCTGTTCCTTCGCAACCGCTTGTTGAAAAGCAGGCAAACAACTTGATCAAACTTGTTTACAAAGGCGATAAGAAGATCAAAGAATTTGCTGTGCTTACTTTGACATTGAATACAGAAGAAAAATTTGCATTGACACAGATCGTACAATTAGTAGTTGCTGATAAAACAGCGGTGGTTGATCTCTCTAAAATACCTGATACAAAAGACAAACGCATTTTTGTTGTAGCGGTTGACCTGAATAATAATATCAGCCCGATGGTGGAAGTGAAGTAAGCGGAGGTTTGAAACACATAGGTACATAGGTGAAGAAAAGGGCACATAGTTTTTTGCTATGTGCCTTTGGTTTTTATACTATGTACTTATGTGTTTCTAAAAAATGCACGTACGGCGTGATGTATTATCTTTACTTAATGGCAAACAAGCTGCAGCAAAAGGAACAATTTCTACAGATCTACGGCAACCTGAACGAGCAGCAAAGACGTGCTGTTGATACGATCGAAGGGCCTGTAATGGTGATTGCCGGGCCGGGCACAGGCAAGACACAGATATTGGGCGCACGTATCGGTAAAATTTTACTGGATACAGATGCTCGCCCCGAAAATATCCTTTGCCTCACTTACACCGATGCGGGCGCTGTTGCCATGCGCAAACGGTTATTAAGTTTTATCGGGCCGGATGCATACAAAGTAAACATCTATACTTTTCATGCATTTTGTAATGATATTATCCAGGAAAATTTATCGCTGTTTGAGAAAACAGTACTGGATCCGATCTCTGATCTTGAAAAGATCGACCTCTTTAAACAACTGATCGATGGCTTCCCGAAAAATCATCCGCTGAAAAGATATCGTGGCGATGTATATTTTGAGATCAATAACCTGCAGCAGTTATTCAGTTCCATGAAACGCGAAGGATGGACGCCGGATTTTATCAACCAAAAAATCGATGAATACTTACAGGATATCAGAACACGCGATGAATTCGTTTACAAACGTGCGTACAAACAATTCAAAGCGGGCGACCTGAAAGAAAACAAGATCGAAGAAGCCACTGAAAAAATGGAAAAACTGCGTGCCGCAGTAAATGAGTTCGGCCGTTTTCAAAAACTCATGCGAAGCCGCAACCGGTATGACTTTGATGATATGATCAATTGGGTGATCAAGGCTTTTGAAGAAAATAAATTATTACTCTCGCGCTACCAGGAACAATTCTTATACATTTTAGTTGATGAATACCAGGATACCAGTGGCACACAAAACCGTTTGGTGGAATTACTGATCAGTTACTGGGAACAGCCGAATGTATTCGTTGTTGGCGATGATGATCAAAGCATTTACCGTTTCCAGGGTGCAAATGTGGAGAATATGATCGGGTTTGCATCGAGCTATCAAAATGACCTGCTCACCATTGTTCTCACAGATAATTACCGTTCTACCCAACCGATACTCGATGTATCAAAAACATTGATCGACAGAAATGAAGAGCGTTTGATAAACCAGGTAGAAGGGTTGAGTAAAACACTTGCCTCATCCAATAAACAGATCAGTCATTTAACCAATCAGCCGTTGCTCAGTGAATATGAAACACAGCGGCAGGAGATGATCCATATCACACTACAGGTTGAAAAACTATTACAGCAGGGAATCGCACCCGGGCTGATCGGTATCATTTATAAAGAGAACAAATGCGGCGAAGAGCTTGCACAATATTTTGCACAAAGAAATATTCCCGTGTTTAGCAAACGCAACCTCGACATTCTGGAGATCCCGCTTGCGGGCAAACTCATTTTATTTTTACAATACCTCGCTGCCGAGCATGATATTTCGTGGGGTGGCGATGAGATGTTGTTTGAGATATTACACTTCGACTGGTTCAATATTGCGCCGATTGAAATTGCCAAACTCAGCGTGGCAGTAGCCGATAAAAAATTTGGTGAAAACAAAACATCTCTGCGGAAATTATTATTTGAAAAAGTAAATAATCCTGCAACCGATCTTTTTAGCCAACCGGCACCCGCCGGCATGAAAGAGGCAAGCGATGCCATTGAAAAACTAATTGCCGATACGCCGAATGTAACATTGGTGAACCTGTTTGAAAATGTGATCCAGGATGCGGGCGTTCTCCGCTGGATCATGCAAAACCCCGATAAACACTGGCACTTACAGGTATTGACCGGTTTATTCGATTTTGTAAAAGAAGAAGCGCGCCGCAACCCGAACCTTGATCTTGAGCAGCTGGTCAACATTTTTATGCTCATGAAAAAAGAAGCCTTACAACTTCCGCTTGTGCAGGTGAGCGGCAGTGATAAAGGTGTAAATCTTTTAACGGCGCATGGTTCAAAAGGCCTGGAATTTGAATATGTTTTTCTGGTGGGTTGTAATGCCTCGAATTGGGAGAAAAAGAAAAAACCGGGTGGCGGATATAGTTTGCCCGATACCATGTTCTCTTCTCAACCCAAACAAAGGGATGATGAGGAATTGCGCCGGTTATTTTATGTGGCATTAACAAGGGCCAAACAACATTTACATATTTCTTACAGCCGTTTTAAAAATGACGGTAAAGAACTCGAGCCGTCCATGTTCATTGCAGAGATACAGGATGCGCATATCATACCCGCAGAAAAAGTGATCATAGATACGGAAGTGCTGAGTGAGTTTGCGATGATACAATTCATTACCATACAGGCGCCTGAAATAGAAAAAACGGAAGCGGATTTTATTAACCAGTTGCTCGATAAGTTTGTGATGAATGTTACTGCACTGAATAATTACCTGAAGTGCCCGTTGCAGTTTTATTTTCAAAACCTGGTACGCGTCCCATCAGGCAAATCGGAAGCAACGGAATTCGGTTCCGCTGTTCACCATGCATTACAAAAGCTGTTTGAAAAAATGCAGCAGTCAGAACGTTTCCCCGGCAAGCCTGAATTCATTCTTGATTTTAACTGGTACATGAACCGCCACCGCGAAAGTTTTACAAAAGAACAGTTTACCAGAAGAATGGAATATGGCGAGCAGGTACTCGGCAATTATTATGATCAATATATTTCCGGCTGGAACAAAATTGTTGCCGTTGAAAGAACCATACGCAATGTAGTGGTGCAGGGCGTTCCGTTAAAAGGTAAATTAGATAAACTGGAGTTTGATGGCAAAGAGGTGAACGTGGTGGACTATAAAACCGGAGACATTGACAAGGCAAAAGACAAACTGAAACCGCCTCATGAAAACAATCCTGATGGCGGCGACTACTGGCGGCAGGCCGTGTTCTATAAAATATTAATAGACCATTACGAACAAAAAAGCTGGAAAGTAGTAAGCACCGAATTTGATTTTATTGAACCCGATAAGAAAAAAACATACCGTAAAGAAAAGATCGTGATCTCACCGGAAGATATCACTACTGTTACGCAGCAGATAAAAACCGTATGGCAAAAGATACAGAGCCGCCAGTTCTATACCGGCTGCGGAAAACCTGATTGCCATTGGTGCAATTTTGTAAAAACGAATAAGATGGCCGTGGCGCTGCATGATGTTGATGAAGAGGAAGAATAAGGTCATAGTTTACATTCAATAAGCCTTTATGTATAATTACTGCGCATTTGCGTAAGAAAAATGCACGCAAAGGCGCAGGGGCGCAGTTTTGATTTGTTTTGAATTTTAAAACGGAGATACTATAGAATTTTACCCTTCCATTCACAATCCTTTTTTCCATTCAACCCTTGGTAGTTCTATATTTGCGCATAGATGAAACGTTCGTTTACACAGGTTGTTATATTGGTTTGTATTCTGCTGCGCGTGGTGCTGCTGTCTTCCTGCGCCAATATACTTCCGCCAAGCGGCGGGCCGCGCGATAGTTTACCGCCCAGGCTGGTAATGGCGATACCAAAAGATTCATCGCTGAATGTGAATACAAAAAATATCACGCTCACATTTGATGAATATGTGACCTTACAGAACCCGCTGGAGAACCTCATTATTTCGCCGCTAATGAAACAGTTTCCCTTGGTAGATTACAAGCTGAAAAATGTAACCATCAAACTAAAAGATTCTCTCGAGGCCAACACTACTTACTCTTTTAATTTCGGCGAAGCGATCAGGGATGTGAACGAAAGCAATATAGCCAGAGGGTTTACCTATGTTTTTTCAACCGGTAAAACCATCGATTACAATACTTACAGCGGAAAAGTATTGGTAGCAGAAACCGGCAAATCCGACAGCACATTGATCGTGGTATTACACAAAGACCTTTCCGATTCTTCTGTTATCAAAAACCCGCCCCGTTATTATACACGTCTCAATGGCAAGGGTGAATTTACTTTTCATAACTTACCGGAAGGTGTTTTTACTGTGTATGTAATACCCGGCACATCCTACTCAAGAAAATATGAGGACACTACCAAACTCTTTGCGTTCCGTAATACACCTGTAAAAGTTGGTTCAACCACACAGCGCGATACTTTATATGCTTTTGCCCAATCAAAACCTGCACCCATAAAAACATCAGCAACCTCATCATCTCCCGTTGCCATATCTGCCGCGAACAGGGATGATAAACGTTTACGGTATACACGCGACCTGGATAACGGCCAGCAGGATCTGTTGAGCAATCTCACACTTACCTTCAACCGCAAACTGTTTGGTTTCGACAGTACAAAATTTGTTTTGTATGATTCGAATTATAATAAACTCAGCGGTTATTCTTTTTTGCTCGACAGTACCAAAACAAAAGTGATCGTTCAGTATAAATGGAAAGAGGCGAGTTACCTGCGGTTGCTGATCGCGAAAGATGCTGTGGCCGATTCATTGGGTGTAACATTACCCAAAGCGGATACGATCCGCTTCAATACAAAAAAAGAAACGGATTATGGAAGTGTCCATATCCGTTTTACCGGCCTCGACCTTTCAAAGAATCCGGTATTACAAATACTACAGAGTGATAAACTGCTGGAGTCTGTTCCGCTTACAGGGCCGGATTTCACCAGAAAATTATTTAAACCCGGTTCTTATGAACTGCGCATTTTATATGACATAAATAAAAATGGCGTATGGGATACCGGCAGGTTTACGCATGGCAAGCGCCAGCCCGAAATTGTTTACCTCATCCCCAAACAGCTTGCTATCCGCGCGAATTGGGATAATGATGTGACGATCGGGTTATGAGGAGACATTAGTTGACAGTTGATAGATGACAGTGAATGTTCATCAACGTTTCATAACTTTATAGTTATACAAATATTGTAACAAGTAACAAGTAACAAGTAACAAGTAACAAGTAACAAGTAACAAGTAACAAGTAACAAGTAACAAGTAACAAGTAACAAGTAACAAGTAACAAGCAACAAGCAACATCTAACATGCAACTCCCTTCTTCACTTTTAGAAAATGCAGTAGCGCAGTTTACCAAACTTCCGGGTGTTGGTAAAAAAACAGCGTTGCGCCTCGTGCTGCATTTATTGAAGCAGGATGTGAATGATGTACAGCATTTTGGTGAAACCATTGCGCGTATGCGGAGGGATATAAAATTTTGCCAGCGTTGCCATAATATCAGTGATGGCGATATCTGTTCCATCTGCGCCAATTCTATGCGCAACCAGCGTATGATCTGCGTGGTGGAAAATATCCGTGATGTGATCGCGATAGAAAGTACGCAGCAGCTGAGCGGAACCTATCATGTATTGGGTGGCATCATTTCGCCATTGGATGGTATCGGGCCGGATCAGTTGACGATCGAATCACTGGTATCGCGCATCAGCAAAGAGGAAACGGAGGAATTGGTTTTTGCACTCAGCCCGAATATCCAGGGCGACACTACTATCTATTATATCCAGAAAAAAATAGCGAATCTTCCCTGCCGCATCACTACCATAGCGCGTGGCATTGCGTTTGGCGGCGAACTGGAATATGCCGATGAAATGACACTGGCCCGCAGTCTCGCCAACCGCTTGCCCATCCAGCAATACGTAAAATAGCGCTCAGTCGCTCGGCTCTGCCGAGTGACAACTATCCCCCAGCCTCCGGCTGGTATCATTTATTGCACGCGTAATTTAACATATCAGGCAACCCATTATTTTATTCCATCGTATCATTTCATATCAATACATTAAATAATTTGCAGCTTCATCAGCAAATGGCTAATTATGAAAAAATGGTTAAAAATTGTATTGATCATCGTTGCGGTCGGTGTGGTAGCAGCCGGTGGTTTGATCGCCTATGTTTACCTGAAACCGCACAGAGATGTAAGTAAAGAACAGGGTGTTCAGCTATCTGCTCAAAAAATATTTGATGCATTCAAAACAAATGAAGCAGATGCCAACACAAAATATCTTGACAAGGCAATTGAAATGACAGGCGAAGTAAGTGATGTAACAACTAACCAGGATGGAAATGTGGTGGTGAATTTTAAAACCAATGATCCGCTGTTTGTGATCAATTGTACTTTTAAAACAAATCCCGGACAATTAAAACCCGGGCAGACCATCACGTTCAAAGGCATCTGTACAGGTTATATACCCGATGCCAATGTAGTGATCAATGAAGGCGTTCTTGTAAAATAATATAAACCCAACCGTAATGAAAATATTTGTTTCTTTTATTATCGCAGCCTTATTTCTGCTCAACACTGCAGAAGCGCAAAAAGTATTTGGCACACGCAATGGCCAGATCAGTTTTTCTTCAGCATCAGATCAGGATGTGAAAGCGGTAAACAATGAAGTAGCGAGCCGCATTGCAGATAACGGCCAGATCACTTTTAGTTTATTGACCAAAGGGTTCAAATTCAAACTGGCCGAAATGCAGGATCATTTTAATGACCAGTATGTGGAAAGCACAAAATTTCCACGGGCAGATTTTAAAGGAACCCTTGTGAACCTGGGAGAGGTGAACTTCAGTAAGGACGGGGCTTACAAAACATCTGTAAAAGGAGATCTTACACTGCATGGCGTTACAAAGAACATTACAGCCAATGGTACCATCAATATCAAAGATGGCAAGCCATCCGTTTCCTGCCAGTTTATTTTAGTGATGAAAGATTTTAATATCGATGCTGCAAAAGTAACAGACAAAGTAACGGTTGACGTTAGCTGTCAATACCAATAACCATTCCCAAATATTAAATTTTATTTTATGATGATCTTTTCAAAAAGGTTACTGGCCGTGTTATGCCTTGGCCTAATCACACAACAAGGTTTTTCGCAACAGGTAGACCTTTTCAAAATGCAGGATAGTACCAATGCTGCCAATGCAAAACCTGTAAACGAACCTGTGATCAATACATTTTATTCAACGCGTTTGGTAAATAGCCAGACTGTTGAGATATTAAGTCCCGGAAGCATGGATCTCAGGGTCAGCCACCGCTTCAGTCCCGTAAACCAGGGAATATATGATATGTTTGGCCTCGACCTGGCCTCCATGCGTTTAGGGTTTGATTTCGGTATCGTTAAAGATCTTATGGTTGGTATTGGCCGTACAAGCACCAGTAAAGAATATGATTGGTTTGTAAAATACCGCCTGATGCATCAGAAAACCGGAGCGGGTGCACCCCTATCCATTGATCTGCTTGGAGCGATGGCCATCAAAACGCTTGATTTTGGCCCATCATTCCCGGCAACCACTTCTGATAAAACATACTATACTGCTCAGGTATTGATCGCAAGTAAATTAAATAATAATACTTCTATCCAGGTCTCGCCTACCTATAACCGTTATAACAGGATCATTGGTTTTACAGGCGGCGGCCTGGACATGTTCTCCATTGGTTTTCTTGCCAGGCAAAAGATCAGCAAACGCGTAAGCATCAATGCGGAATATTTCTGGCAGGTCAACAGGTTCGATAATACCTATGATCCTTTATCGATCGGTGTAGATATCAATACCGGCGGGCATGTGTTCCAGTTGCATTTTACCAATTCAACAGGGATGAACGAGCATACTTTTATACATGAAACAACAAGTTCCTGGACAGGAAAAAACAGCGGCATCCGCTGGGGATTCAATATCTCGCGCATATTTAATATAGGCGGAAAGAAGAAATAACCATTATTGCGTTACTGCAAGGAACGAAGCAGCCTGTGTCCCGAATAACAGTAATTGTATCGGTTACACAGGCTGCTTCGTTTTTATCAAACACTTCATCTCATTCATCCCTTGTTCGTTATTCATCTGTTCCCTATCTTTGCATCTCTTACACAGGCGGATTTGTTTATTGTTCGGCCTGGTAATCCCGCTTTCGGCGGGAACAAATCGAACTAATAAACGTTTTGAAGTGACCTCACATACACCACCCAAAGCGTTTACAGTTCGTTATTAATTTATCCTGCAATGGCATGTTCGTTTATGTCAAAGCAGCCATAAAAATGAATTGTATGGATATCAGGAAAGAATTAGAAAAAAGGATTTTGGTGATCGATGGCGCCATGGGTACGATGATCCAGCGGCACAAACTCTCCGAAGAAGATTATCGCGGCGAGCGTTTTAAAAACTGGCACTCGGATGTAAAAGGCAATAATGACCTGCTTTGTATTACGCAACCGGATATCATCAAAGGCATACACAAACAATACCTCGCAGCAGGTGCAGATATTATTGAAACCAATACTTTCAGCAGCACTGTAATTGCCATGGCCGATTATGATATGCAGTCGCTCGCTTACGAATTAAATGTAGCCGCAGCAACATGTGCACGTAATGCCGTTGATGAATTTATCGCAGAAAATCCCGGCACTACTCCAAAATTTGTTGCAGGGGCGATCGGGCCGTTAAATAAAACACTGAGTTTATCACCCGATGTAAATAATCCCGGTTTCCGTGCAGTAACATTTGATGAAGTGGTGGCTGCCTATTACCAACAGATCAAAGGTTTGGTAGACGGCGGTGTGGATATACTATTGATCGAAACCATTTTTGATACACTCAATGCAAAAGGCGCCATCTTCGCCGCAAAAAAATATTTCCGCGAATACAAAACAGAATTACCGGTTATGATCAGCGGTACCATCACCGATGCATCGGGCAGAACACTGAGCGGACAAACACTCGAAGCATTTTATACATCGGTTATGCATGCCAATCCATTAAGTGTTGGATTGAATTGTGCATTGGGCGCTGCAGAAATGAGGAGCCATATTGAAGAACTGGCGCAGATCGCGGCCTGCTATACATCAGCTTATCCTAATGCCGGTTTACCAAATGCGATGGGCGAGTATGATGAGCAGCCACATGAAACCGCACACTTTATTGAAGAGTGGGCAAAGCAGGGTTTTGTAAATATTGTGGGCGGATGTTGCGGTACTACACCTGATCATATCAAACATATTGCGGATAACGTGAGGAAGATTAAGCCGAGAGAATTACCGGTATTGGAAGAAATGCTTTAATTATTCATAAAATGATTATTGGCCTCAATCAAAAATTATGAAAACACTTGTCATTTTTATTGAGAAAGAACATTTTGATAAAATCGTAAGTGGCATAAAACACATTGAATACAGAGAGGTAAAACCCTTTTGGAAAACAAGGCTTTTCGATAAAGATGGGGAAAAAAGAAAGTACGATCAAATCGAATTTATAAATGGTATGAGGCCGGATTCGCCGAGGTTAATTGCTGAATATTTAGGGTTTGAGGAAAAAGATAAATTCTATCACATTAAAATCGGGAAGATTTTAAAAACACTTCATCTGAAGAAAAAATAATGGAAACTTTTATAAAACCATACTTACGTTTATCAGGCCTTGAACCATTAGTGGTAAGACCCGAAACAAATTTTATTAATGTTGGTGAGCGGACCAATGTAACCGGTTCAAAAAAATTTGCGCGGCTTATCCGCGATAATCAATACGAAGAAGCATTATCCGTTGCGCGCCAGCAGGTAGAAAATGGCGCGCAGGTACTGGATGTAAATATGGATGATGCCATGCTTGATGGCGTTCATGCCATGACCACCTTCATGAACCTTATACAAAGCGAGCCCGATATTGCGCGTATACCGATCATGATCGACAGCTCAAAATTCGAGATCATTGAAGCGGGTTTAAAATGTGTGCAGGGACGTTGCATTGTGAATTCGATCTCCATGAAGGAAGGAGAAGAAAAATTTATCGAACAGGCTTTTACCTGTAAAGCATTTGGCGCCGCGGTAATTGTAATGGCTTTTGATGAAGTAGGGCAGGCCGATACCAAACAAAGAAAAGTGGAGATCTGTCACCGCGCATATAAAATATTAACTGAACAGGTAGGGTTTGCTCCTCAGGATATCATTTTCGACCCGAACATTTTTGCCATTGCAACCGGTATTGAAGAACACAACAATTATGCAGTTGATTTTATAGAAGCCACACGTGAGATCAAACAACTGATGCCGCTTACAAAGATCAGTGGCGGTGTTTCCAATGTATCTTTCTCGTTCCGTGGCAATGACCATGTGCGCGAAGCCATTCATTCCGTATTCTTATACTATGCCATCAAAGCCGGTATGGATATGGGTATCGTAAATGCCGGGCAGTTAGTGGTGTATGATGAAATAGAACCTACTTTAAAACAATTGTGTGAGGATGTTATTCTCAACCATAACAATGATAATAACGAAGCCACTGAAAAACTGATCGCACATGCAGAAACAGTAAAAGCAAAAGGCAAAGTAGAAATAAAAGATGAAGCATGGAGGAATGATACGGTAGAAAAAAGATTATCGCACTCACTCGTAAACGGCATCACCGATTATATCGATGCAGATACGGAAGAAGCAAGATTAAAATATCCCACACCGCTTGAAGTGATCGAAGGCCCGTTAATGGATGGAATGGGAATAGTGGGCGACCTCTTCGGTGCAGGTAAAATGTTTTTGCCGCAGGTTGTAAAAAGCGCGCGTGTGATGAAAAAAAGCGTAGCCGTACTCACTCCTTATATTGAAGCTGAAAAAGAACAACGCAAGCAGGCGCATATCGCTGCAGGTACCGCCAACAGCGAGGCTGCGGGCGCTGCAAAAATATTATTAGCCACCGTAAAAGGCGATGTGCACGACATCGGTAAAAATATTGTAGGCGTTGTGCTCGGTTGTAATGGGTATGATATCATCGATCTTGGTGTAATGGTTCCGGCAGATAAAATACTGGAAACGGCACAAAGAGAGAATGCAGACATCATTGGCTTAAGCGGGCTCATCACGCCATCGCTTGATGAGATGGTACATATCGCCAAAGAAATGAAACGCCGCGGCATGACACAGCCCTTATTGATCGGCGGCGCCACCACTTCACGTATTCATACAGCTGTAAAAATTGCACCGGAATACAATGATGGCGTGGTACATGTGCTCGATGCATCGAGAAGTGTTACCGTTGCCGGTTCTCTTTTAAGCAAAGAACAGAAGCCTGAATTTTTAAATGGCGTAAGAGAAGAATATATCAAACTGAAACATGGTTTTGATAACAAGAAATCAGTAAAAACATATCTCGCTTATAAAGATGCCTTGCAAAATAAAGTAAAGGTCGACTGGGCCAACCACACCACACAAACACCAACATTTACCGGCACAAAAGTGTTTGATAATTTTGACCTCAATACTTTACGCGAATTCATTGACTGGAAACCTTTTTTTATTACCTGGGAAATGCATGGAAATTTTCCTGAGATCTTAACGGATGGCGTAATTGGCAAAGAGGCAACGAAATTATATAACGATGCCAATAAATTACTCGACCAGATCATCGCAGAAAAATGGCTCACTGCTAAAGGCACCATCGGTTTCTGGGAAGCAGGCAGTGAAGATGATGATGTAGAAGTAAAAGCAGGCAATGAATTTGTAAAACTTTCTTTTCTTCGCCAGCAGATAAAAAAAGCGGCCGACCAGCCTAATTTATCATTGGCAGATTTTATCGCACCGAAGTCGGGCGGCAAAAAAGATTATATCGGCGCATTTGCTGTTACGTTGCACGGTATCGAAGAACATATAAAAAGATTTGAAGCCAGCCTGGATGATTATAACAAGATAATGTTACAGGCGCTTGCCGACAGGTTTGCAGAAGCTTTTGCAGAAGCCTTGCATCAGCAGGTAAGAAAGGAATACTGGGGTTATGATAAGGATGAAAAACTGAGCAGCGAAGAACTGATCAAAGAACAATACACCGGTATCCGCCCGGCGCCGGGATATCCTGCATGCCCCGACCATACAGAAAAATACAAACTGTTCGATATGCTGAAAGCCACTGATACCATTGGCGTTCAGCTTACAGAGAGCCTGGCCATGTATCCTGCTTCCTCTGTTTGCGGATGGTATTTTTCAAACCCCAAAAGCCAGTACTTTGGCGTAGGAAAAATTCAGCGCGATCAACTGGAAGATTACGCGCAGCGGAAAAACATGCCGCTTGATGTTGCAGAGAGATGGTTGAGTCCTGTACTCGAATAATACTTTTCCTTTTGCCCCCGCCCCTAAAGGGGAGTTAGAGCCCCTTTAGGGGTTGGGTAAAAAGATCGATCTGTTTATAAAATGAAATTATTGATACTGTGAGAATAATTACCATAATCATATTACTCCTCTTAACAACGGCTTCATTTGCACAGGAGAAAAAAAAGAAAGAACGCAAAGGAGAATTTTATTTTTCCTGGGGGTATAACAAAGAATGGTATACGCATTCCAATGTAAAAGTGAACCAGCCATCACTCAACAATAATTATACGCTGACCAATGTTCACTCGCACGACCATGTTGGCTGGGATGAAGGGATTTTCAATGTTCCCATCAGTATACCGCAATACAATTATCGCCTCGGGTTTTTCTTTAATAAGAAAAAAGGCCTCGCATTCGAGATCAATTTCGACCATACCAAACACATCATTACAGATGGCCAGCCGATAAAACTTACCGGCACATTAAACGGAAAACAGGCAGATACCACGATCAATTTTTCTGAAGGAAATGGCTTTTATTATTACCTGAACAATGGCGCCAATTTTCTTTTGTTCAATATTGTAAAAAGATGGAACTGGTATGAGAGCCTCACCGGCAATATGCGCATCGATGCGTTGGGCAAAGCGGGCATCGGGCCATTGATACCGCATGTACAGAACAGTTTATTCGGTAAGGCCAACGACCCCGGTTTTCAACTCGGCGGCTGGAACCTTGGTGCGGAAGCGGGTGTAAAAGCAACTTTTTACAAAACCGTTTTTCTTGAGTTCACTAATAAAGTTGATTACGCACGTTATTCAAACCTCAAAGTTTATCAAGGCACTGCGAAGCAGGCTTTTGGCACGTATGAGTTGGTGTTGAGTTTAGGAATCACATTTCCTGCGGGAAAGAAAATAAGTAATTAATAGTAAATATTTAGTGCCATTAAAATACGCTGCGGATCTCTGCGTAAAACTTTGCGTACTCTGCGGTTTGAAGTTGAGGCTATTAACCGCAGAGGATACGCAAAGGAATGCGCGCAGAGAACACAGAGAATTAATTATCTTTTTTCGAATAACCACCACATCCTTCTTCTCGGTTTTACGGTAAAATTTTTGGCGATGTATGCCTGGATGTATTGCATTGCTTCATCCATATCATCTGTAAGCAGCAATAATTTTTTATCTATCTCGGAGATCGTTCCGTTAACGGCCATCTCATCGATCGTTTTCATCAATGGCTCAAAAAATTCCTTACCGTATAATACAATGGGAAAATCAGTGATCGTTTTTGTTTGTGCGAGTGTGATCGTTTCAAAAAATTCATCCATCGTTCCAAATCCGCCGGGCATAATGATGAATGCGTACGAATATTTTACCATCAATACTTTCCTTATAAAAAAATAATCGAACGTGAGCCATTTGTTCATGTACGGGTTTGGCTTTTGTTCAAAAGGCAGTTTAATATTGCATCCTACGGAAACACCGCCATTTTCAAATGCGCCGCGGTTGGCGGCTTCCATGATACCAGGCCCGCCACCGGTTATGGTAGTAAAACCCAATGCAGCGATACGTTTTCCAAATTCTCGTGCAGCTTCATAATATTTATCGCCTTCTTTAAATCTCGCCGAACCAAATACTGTAATACATGGGCCTACAAAATGCAGTGTTCTGAAACCTTTGATGAACTGCCAGAAAATATCCCAGGCAAAAAAGAATTCGTTCATTCTGGGTTTGGGGCCATCTAAATAAACCGATTCTTTGGCGGGTATTATACGCTCATTTTTTTCCATAGACAAGTCTTATATTCAAATATTGTATCAAATCAGCACGGATTTTGCTGGATAAAGATACTATCAACTACTGCTGTATGATGCGGAGAAAATTAATTGTTTGCTCGTTTCTTTTTCTGGCAGCCTGCACAACAGTTGCTGCGCAGAAAAAGATCATACTGGAGAAACTGCGTTGCTACTCTCTCAACGGGCCGGTAATGAATTACTTCAAAAATGATGAGATCAGAAGAACCATTGCGCTAGAGCTGAATGAAACATTAAAACTTTATCAGAAAATCTCACTGGTGGATACTTCCAGGCTTATCATCGAGATCTTTCCAAACCGCGAATCGATCCATGCAGGCAACCCGGATTTTAAGGATGCAGATACTTCGCATTTACATTTATATATCGACCTGTTTGAAGTTGACCCTGCTGTTTTTTTTGCAAAACCGGAAAATGACCCGCATGATTCTATGCTTGTAAAAAGAGCAGCAAGTTTATTTTTACTGCAAACCACATTGTTTACTGCGGATAAAAAGGTCACACTCAACGAATCACTCGATGTAGTGGTCAGCCCTTCCGAAACTCCCGGCATCGGCATTTTATACAGCAACAGTTTTCCATACAGGAATTTATTGCTTACGCCGAAGGGTTTTACAGAAATGCTGAAAGCCGCTACCAATCTGCTCTTTGATCCAAAGAATGAACTGATCCAGGTAGAAATGAAAGCTGCGCCCGCTTATTTTGCAGATAATTATATCCTTGCCAAAACAACAGATCAGCCGAGAACATATGTAACTATGAACAAAAACATCAGCACGTACCATTACAAAGGAGAGAATGAAATGATACGGCTCGGCGATGCGGTCTATGAAGAAATCAAGATCAAAGGAAAAAAAGCAGAGAAGTATCCGGATGATCTTACCAATGCGATCCGGGAGGCAAAAAATTTCGCAAGCTCTGATTTTGTTTTTCTTCGCCAGGATTGCCGTGATGTATTGCGTGATAAAAATTATCTCATAAAAATGACCGTACAGGTAGACCCTGACAATCCTACACCGATGGGCGAGCTTTTTACTTTTACTGATTTTTTACCCGGAAGTTTTCATTATTTATTATCAGAAAAAGATACGCTGGCCCGTTTCATTATTCAGAAAAAAGTTCCTGATAAAGAGAAAAAAATTTATGCGGGGAAAATATCCAATGGTTACGACAGCACTTCTCTTTTTACATTTAATACGGATCCGGGCTGGGCGATCATTTATGATTATGTAGTTACGGGTACGATCGGCAGGTATGCATTCCAGATCAAATGCAGCGGGTTCAGGAATACGGTCAAAGAAATATATGTAAATAAAAAACTGGCCTGTATTGCACAGGGAAAATTTAACCCTGAAAAATTTGTTGTTTTTGATGCATCTTTATCCCCCGAATTATTGAACCAGTTATTGATGATCGGGTTCAACCGGTTTTTTGAATAACCAAAATCAAACAGTATGCGCATCATTTCTTATAATGTAAACGGCATCCGTTCTGCTATTAAAAAAGGTTTTATTGACTGGCTAAAAACAAATCCCGCAGATATCATTTGTTTGCAGGAAACCAAAGCAACAAAAGAGGATCTTGATTATGCCGGGATCGAAGCGCTTGGTTACCAGACATACTGGTTCTCCGCACAGAAAAAAGGTTACAGCGGTGTGGCCATTTTTACAAAAATAAAACCTGATCATATTGAATACGGGCATGCAATAGAACAAAGCGATTTTGAAGGGCGTGTGATACGCGCCGATTTTGGCGATATCACTTTGATCAATGCATATTATCCATCCGGAACCAGCGGCGATGAAAGACAGACATATAAGTACCAGTGGCTCGATGAATTTTTTGAATACTTACAGCAACTGCGGAAGAAAAGGCCAAAGCTGATCGTGGTAGGCGATTACAATATTGCGCATACCGAAGTGGATATCCATGACCCGAAGGGAAATAAAAAATCTTCGGGGTTTTTGCCTGAAGAAAGGGAATGGATGACGAAATTTTTACAAAATGAATGGATCGATACTTTCAGGGAACTGAACCCTACAGCTATTGGCGCTTATTCGTGGTGGAGCCAACGTTTTCCTACGGTTAGATTACAGAACAAAGGATGGCGCATCGATTATATCTGTGTAACCAAACCCTTAAAAGCACAGGTAAAAGCTGCGTGTATTTATCCTGATGTGAAGCATAGCGATCACTGCCCGATATACGCAGAAATTAGTTAGTAATTAATAATTAGTAGTTAGTAATTATTAAACTATACTAACCTGCTGGTTTCAATTACTAATTATTAACTACTAATTACTAATTAACCATCATGTTCATCTACAACGTAACCATTAAAGTAACCTGGTCCATTCATGAACACTGGGTGAAATGGATGAAAGAAAAGCATATTCCCGAAGTGATGAGTAAAAACTGTTTTATTGAAAACCGTTTTGCGCGTTTACTGGATATTGAAGAAGATGACGGCCCAACTTTTTCCATACAATACACGGCAGAAAGCAGGGAACAATATGAACGGTATATTGATCTGTATGCAGCTGAATTAAGAAAGGATCTCATTAACAGCTGGGGCGAAAATTTTGTAGCGTTCCGCTCATTAATGGAACTTGTGCATTGAGTGTGGATAGTTTCACTAATTCATTTTGGTAATCACAAATCTTCCTTATATTCCGCTGAAACTCGCTCAGGCATTGAATTTCAGCGATACAATCTCAAAATCCTTTGCCAGCAAGCATTTCAGCGATTCTGACATAACAGAAGCGTTGTAACAGCTCGGCATAAATTCCTGCCAAATCCTTTGTTCATAGGTGTTTTGCGCGAAATAAAGAAATGCAAAAAATAATAAAAATATTTTGTTGATTGAGAAAAGCGAATAAATTTGTTGCTGTTATTAAAATCATTAAAAACACATCTATGAACAAAGCTGAATTAATTGCTCAGATCGCTGAAGATGCCGGCGTAACAAAAACACAAGCGAATGCTGCTTTAGATTCTTTTGTAGCCGCAGTAACCAAAACACTGAAAAAAGGTGACAAAGTTACCTTGGTAGGATTTGGTACTTTTTCTGTGTCTAAACGTGCTGCACGTACCGGACGTAACCCACAAACCGGTGCTGCGATCAAGATCAAAGCTAAAAAAGTTGCTAAATTCAAAGCTGGTAAAGAATTGAGCGCTAAGCTCTAATTGCCTGGGCAAACCGAATTGAACCCCGCATAACGCGGGGTTTTTTTATTTCTGTATCTTCGCTACATTAAATCATAAAAACACAATCATGGGAAGGGGCGACAAAAAAACCGCAAAAGGAAAAAGATTTCAAGGCTCATTTGGTAAAAGCAGGCCGGCGAAACCGGCAAAAGCTACCAAAGCTGCAGCACCGGCTGCAGTAAAGCCTGCGTAGTAATATTTTGGAAAGTATAATTGGGAAATTTTGGAATTGAAAGTATAACTCAATTCCAAAATTTCCCAATTCCAAAATTTCAAAATCAATTCTATTTCTTTCTTCCGGCAATTTCCTCAATTGCCAAAACAAGTTTATCCAGATCCTGTAGTTTTGTATATACGTGCGGCGTAACGCGCACGCAGGAAATGTTTTCCCAAACAATAGAAGTTGTATGGATTTTATAACTGTTGAATAGTGCAGCGTCCAATTCGCCGGGCGTCATTCCATCAACCGTTACACCACAGATGGCACATGCATATTCGGGTTTGAATGATGTATGGATCTTTACTTTGGGAATATCTTTTACTTTTCCCGCCCAATAATTTTTCAGGTAACGGATACGTTCTTCTTTTCGTTTGTTACCGATCGCATTCTGAAAATTAACCGCTTCGCCAATTCCCTGTTCTATCGGAAAGCTGCGCGTACCAAGGGTTTCAAACTTTCGGATGTCTTCACTATGCGGCTTATCATTACAGGTAAGCGGCCAGATCTTTCCTATCTTTTCTTTTTTGATCCACATCATTCCGCTGCCGATGGGTGCGCTTAAAAATTTATGCAGGCTCGTTCCAAAATAATCGCAGCCCAGATCAGGTATTTTAAAATCCAGTAATCCAAAAGAGTGTGCGCCGTCAACAATTACTTCCAGCCCATGCCGCTTCGCCATGTCCGTGATCTTTTTCACCGGCATGATCTGTCCCATCCAGTTAATGATATGTGTTACATGCAGGATCTTTGTTTTAGGTGTGATCGCTTTTTCAAAAGCAGCCACGATCTCATCATCATTCTCAATGGGAAAATCAAAACTCAGCTGCGTGTACACAATGCCTTCACGCATTGCCCGTTGCCGCCATGCCTGTACCATGTTTGGATAATCCTGTTTGGTGCCGATCACTTCATCGCCAGCTTTCAGATCCAGCCCATAGATCACTGTATTCAATGATTCGGTTGCATTCCTGTTCACTGCAATTTCTTCGGGCGAACATCCTGCCAATACTGCCAGTTTTTGCCGGAGCGGTTCGCGTCCCTGGTCAAGAATACGCCACATATAATAAGACGGCCCTTCATTCGATAATCGATTATACCGCTCCACGGCATCCTGCACAACTCTTGGCGAGGGGCTCACGCCGCCATTATTCAATATGATCAGGTTAGAATTTACAGAATACGATTGCTGTATCACGCTCCAGTAGTCTTCATCCGTTGCCGCTTCCTGTGGAGAAAGATGGTCGATCTTACGCGAAGCATCTTCCCATGATGCCGCATGTAACTGGTTAAACAGGCTGTTTGCTGAAAATGCGCCTGCCAGTAATCCTACCTGCTGTATAAATTTTCTACGTGGTTCCACTTTGTATGATTGAAGAAGTAAGTTAAGAATAGTTCATGGGTCATAGTTCATGGCCAATGAAAAAAATCCCGCGATGAACCATGATCTATGAGCCATGACCTATCTTTGCATTGAAACAGGAACCCATGAGGAAGAGGTCTATCTACACATTTTTCGTTTTTCTTTCAGCGTTCAGCGTTGAGCTTGTAAAAGCGCAATGTTCTATCTGTACCAAAACGGCTTCTCAATTGGGCCAGGGCCCTGCAAGCGCATTGAACTCCGGTATTTTATATTTGGCCGCCGCGCCCTTTGCCATCATGGGTTATATCGGATGGAGATGGTGGAAGAATGAAAAAGAACTGAATAAAGACGAAACCTCCAATATGTAAACAGCTTCTATGTCACTCTTCTTTTTCCTGCGTTTTATCCTGATCAATTTTCTCCTGGTGGGTTGGCTGTTCTATCAACTTTTATACAAAAGAAAAAAATGGCGCGAAATTAAAGATGATGCAATGGCTGTTCTCTTTTTTGTTTGTGTTTGGACAGGGATCGCTTATTTCTTTACGAGTTAGTGTTCTCGAAATTATAAGCCGCAGATTCGCAGATTGGATTGATTCTTCAGGAGCAATCTGCGAATCTGCGGCTTAATTTTTTAAACAGAACAATTAGTTATTCAAAGCCATACCGCTTAATAAATTGATACAAATTCACCTCTCCCGATCCCGCCAATTCATTTTTCAATGCATGTTTATTAATATCATGCATCCTTTTTTGCTGAATTAAATGATAGGCTTTTTCAGCCATCAGCCAGTATTTTTTGTCGCTGCTTTGTATTTGCTGCTGATGTGCTGTTATCTTTTCAAACAACTCATCAATTCCTTCTTTCTGTGATGCGATGGTTTTTACGATCGGGATCTCTGCAGTTGATCTGTTGAATGCCGGTGCAAGCATCATCCGTAAATTTTTTACAAATACATCTGCATCGGGCCTGTCGGATTTATTTACCACAAAAATATCTGCGATCTCCATCAACCCCGCTTTCATCGTCTGCACTTCATCACCCGATTCCGGTACAACCACTACCGCTGTTGTATCTGCGAGGCCTGCTATTTCAATTTCACTTTGCCCTACGCCAACTGTTTC